>NZ_JBEOMB010000353.1:0-458 GCF_046000175.1 Rhodoplanes sp. SY1 | reverse complement strand
AAGATCTTCCTCGACACCGTGCCGGTCACGCTCGCCGAGCTCGAGCAGCGGCTGGTCCAGCAGCGCGCCCTGACGCCCGACTTCCCGGTCGTCGTGCGCGGCGACAGCCAGACCCAGTATCAGAACGTCATCGACGTGCTCGATCTGCTCGGGCGTCTCGACATCAAGCAGGTCGGGCTCGCCACCAAGTCGCTGGTGAAGTGACGGAACGAACGGATCGATCGGAACGAGGGCGCGGACGGATGGGCCGGCGATACGATACGAGCGACGACAGTGGGCGGCCGGGCGGCCGTCGGCAGCTGCTCGCGGTCGGCACCGGCGTGATCGTCCTTCTGGTGCTCGGGGCTGGCGTCGCGGTGCTGCTGAGCGGCGATCACCGCCGTCGCCGCCAGTGCCGCCGCTATGTTCGGTCCCGTTGCTGTCGACACCGCCACCACCACCGCCGCCGCCGCCGCTCG
>NZ_JBEOMB010000352.1:0-496 GCF_046000175.1 Rhodoplanes sp. SY1 | reverse complement strand
CGAGCTCGGCGAGCTGGCGCTCGGCCGCAACGTCCTCGTCGCGTTCATGCCGTGGAACGGCTACAACTTCGAAGACTCGATCCTGCTCTCCGAGCGGATCGTGAAGGACGACGTGTTCACCTCGATCCACATCGAGGAGTTCGAGGTGATGGCCCGCGACACCAAGCTCGGGCCGGAAGAGATCACCCGCGACATCCCGAACGTCTCGGAAGAGGCGCTCAAGAATCTCGACGAGGCCGGCATCGTCTACATCGGTGCCGAGGTGCATGCCGGCGACATCCTGGTCGGCAAGATCACGCCGAAGGGCGAGAGCCCGATGACGCCGGAGGAGAAGCTCCTGCGCGCCATCTTCGGCGAGAAGGCCTCCGACGTGCGCGACACCTCGCTGCGGGTGCCGCCGGGCGTCCAGGGCACGGTCGTCGAGGTGCGGGTGTTCAACCGGCACGGCGTCGAGAAGGACGAGCGCGCGCTCGCCATCGAGCGCGAGGAGATCGAG
>NZ_JBEOMB010000351.1:0-585 GCF_046000175.1 Rhodoplanes sp. SY1 | reverse complement strand
TGAAGTCGTTCGCCTCGATCGAGTACGGCGTCGCCACGATCGGGCCGTTGGCCGTCGTGATCAGGTAGGGCTGATCGTCGTTCATCAGGTCGCAGAAGAAGGTGAGGCCGTGCTCGGCGAGCAGGTCGAGGAGCCCCGGCGTGCCGCGCAGCGAGCAGGAGAGCCAGCCGCGCGCCTTGCGGCCGACGCTGCGCTCGTAGACCTCGAGGCTCGCCTCGACGACGCGGCGCAGCCCTTCGGGATCGTGCGCGTAATCGGTCAGCAGCTCGCCCTGCTCGAAATTGTGGGCGACCAGCTCCCAGCCGCGCTCCAGCGCGGCGTCGATCATCGGGCGCCGCTCCAGCGCCGTCTTGGCGTTCATGGTGCAGCTCGCCCGCACGCCGGCGGCGTCGAACTCCTTGATCATCCGCCACAGGCCGACACGCTGCCCGTATTCGCGCCAGGAGAAGTTCGGGAAGTCGGCGACGTTGCCGGGCAGGAGGTCGGGCAGGATCGACGGGCCGCCGGCGTAGTAGGGCCGGGTCGACGGCTTCACCATGTCCCAATGCTCGAGATTGATCGTGAGGATCACGGCGAGGCGCTTGC
>NZ_JBEOMB010000350.1:0-664 GCF_046000175.1 Rhodoplanes sp. SY1 | reverse complement strand
GGCTGACCGACAGCGACGCGTTGCCGTCACCGCCGATGATCTCGACCGTGGGGATCGACGTGTATCCGGACCCGTCGTTCACGGTGTAGGACCACGACGTCACTTGGCTTCCCGAGCCGGCGACGGTTCCGCCCGGATCGATGATGCCGTCCCAGCGCCGATCGTAGATCCCGGTCCGGGTCGTTCCGGTCTGGTCGGTGGTGAAGCTGAGGAAGCCTTCGAGCGTGACGCTCCTGGCGCCGATGACGGTCGACTTGATCTGCGTCACCTTCACGTCGTCGACGCCGTCGAGCGGCGCCCGCACCGTCACGGTGCCGCCGCTCTTGCCGCCGTGCACGTCGATGGTCGACGTCGGTTGCAGGTCGATGCCGCCCGTCTTGGTGGCCGCATCCCAAGACTTGGTGCCCCAGGCGATGCCGAACGTCACGTCGCCGCCACGCTCGTCGGAATGCTCGGTGGAGGCGAGGATGCTGCCGCCGCTCTGCAGCGTCACCGCGTTGTAGCCGTACAGCGCGACGTGTCCGCCGGCCTGACCCGTGCCGTCCGCCGTCCGCCGCTGGTCGTCGCCGTATCCGTTGGCGCGGATGGTGCCACCGATGATGACCTGGCCGTTGAAGCCGCCGGCGGCGCTCCAGCTCTGATCGTCCGCCGTGAGGGTGACCGA
>NZ_JBEOMB010000349.1:0-850 GCF_046000175.1 Rhodoplanes sp. SY1 | reverse complement strand
CGCTCGGCCGTCACCTTGGCGGGATCGCCCGTCACCTTGGCGGCCTCCATGAGCTGCTTGAGCAGGTAGACGGTGTCGTAGGCCTGGGCGTCGGTGTGCCGCGGACCGAGCTTGTGGATGCCTCGCTTCTCGTTCTCGGCGACGAACTTGTCCGCGAACGCCGAGGCCTTCGGCGTCTCGTGCCGCCAGAAGCCGGAGACGAACAGTGTGCCCTCGGCCTCGTTGCCGAACAGCTCGACATTGTTGGGGTCGGCGAAGAGCTGCGAGCCGATCATGCGGCCCTTGAAGCCGTTGCGGTTGAGCTCGCGCAGGATCTTCGAGGCGGACTCGGGCAGGCCCGCGACGGCGACTAGATCGGGGTTCTCGTTGATGATCTTGGCGACCTGCGGGGCGATGTCGAAGCTCTTGTACTGGACCGCGATCGGCGGGCCGTACTTGATGCCCGCGTCCTTGAGCAGCGTCGGGAACAGCTTCGTCCCGGTGACGTTGGCGAGCGGCTCGTCGGACACGTAGATGATCGCCGCCGTCTCGGCCTTCACGCCCTTGCGCTTGAGCGTGTCGAGGAGCCGGCGGAACTGGACGTCCTCGTCTTCCGACATGCGCCAGGCGAAGGTCTTGCCCTTGGTCAGTCCCGGCGTCGAGGCGGCGTTCGGGATCATCACGACGCCGAGCCGCTCCGCGTCGTTGAAGGCGACCCCGGCCTCGCCGGACGAGTACGGCCCGACGATCGCGACCACCTTGTCGTCCTCGACGAGCTTGCGGGTGGCGATCGAGGCCTGCTTGGGATCGGAGCCGGTGTCGTACTTGATCAGCTCGATAGGCTTGCCGTTGACGCCGCCGGCCGCGTTGA
>NZ_JBEOMB010000348.1:0-2558 GCF_046000175.1 Rhodoplanes sp. SY1 | reverse complement strand
CGCAGTTCCCTGACGCGACCAGGCGTCAGGCCTTTTTCTCCCGTCTTCAGGTCGTAAATCGCGATGATGTCTCCAGCCTCATTCCGCAGAAGGATATCGGTTCTGATGCTGCCCTTCGAGCCGTAAGGTACGCCAGGTTCAGCACCAAACGTCGTTTCCACGTCGAGAAATCCAATCCCGGGATAGCCGCCCAGGCGAACGGTCGTTCCAAACGCCACATGAACCGCTGTGCCGTATGTCTGCGCGGTCATGCCGGGCACCCGGTCGACAGCGTCCATGACGCGTGCCAAAGTGCCGACGAGGGACTTCGACGTGTCGTCGATCTGCGAAATGCCCGTCAATCCGCTCGGATGGACGACGATCTCTGTGGGGCCTTGCGCGTATCGCGCTCCTGGCCTGATCGGATCAGGGCTCGCGTCGCTCAGTACCAATCCCGGCGTATAAACAAGAGCCGACGGCTTACTCAGCGCAGGACTGCCGAGACCGCTGTTCGGTCCTTCGTTCGTCCATTGTCCGCCGTCGGGATTGCTGCCGGCCGGGACCCCCGGCTGATCCGGGTTGAACCCAGCCTTCCGTTCACACTCCACGTACTCGACCAAGGCGACCATCGGGGGCCCGCCCGCCCGGCGCGCGGCCTGCCTGCCGGAAAACTAAATTCGATTTGATGCGGAGCCACTCGGCGCGCTGCCGTGGTCCCGGAGGCAGCAGCTCCGCCAAGCTCAGCAAGACCGCCTCGGCTGCGACCAACGACTTGTACCGGAGAATTTGGGAGGCGAGGTCGGAAGAGGTTGCCGTGATCTGCGTCTCAGTTGATCACGACAATATTCCTATTCAGGCAGGCGGTGTCGTCAAGATAATATTCCTGCTACTAACTTCGCCCAGCGCGCGTCATTGCACCGCGGAAATATCGGGCCCGGCTGAGAGCCTCTGGTGGCAAGGTCGTCATTCGTGCGACTCCAGCGGAAATGGTGTCGGCTCCCCTAGCTTCTCGATCGTCGAATTTTTGACGGTGATCGCCTCCCACTCGTGCAGCAGGGCCGCGACGCCCGGCCGGTCGTCGGCATCGAGCCGCGCACACGGACGATGCCGTCCGGCTATCGAAACTATTCGTCATACTCGGGATCGTCGCCCCATTGTTCGATATGGGTGTCTCGGAGGGCCCGCGCCGCCACGAGGTCGCCGCGCGCGACGTCGACGATGATTTTGACCTCCGGCCAGTCGAACAGGTGATGGCGAAAGAAGTGCCCGGAGACGAGGGCGAGGTATTCGTCCAACGAGACGATCCCCCGCAGCACTGGTAGGGCATGTGTTTCGATGGCCTCCACCATTGCCGCCGACAAATCGGGATCGCGGACACTCCAAATGCCGGGGGTGTTTGAGCGCGCGTTTTGGAGCCAAGCGCCCCAGCTGAGCGGGAGGAAGTGCCGTGCTTCGAACAGGTGCGCGACGGTCCATTGCGGTCTGAACAGATCGGGATCGAGCATCCGGTCGATCAACACCACGCGCGCGAAATGATGGACGGGCTTGATGTAAATCTCGCGACCCACCAGCGCGAGATCGGAATTCCGCTCGAGCAGCGGCTTGATCACTTCCTTCACTTGCGCGATCGTCGTCATCGGCGCGGCCGCACCTCCGTCACGATGATGCTCTTCGTGCCAGGATAATAGAACTGAACCGTGCTGGACAACTCGCGCATCCGCGCTAGCGTGAGGCCGCTGTCTCCTGTCTTGATGTCGTAGACACAGACGGTGCCCTTCCCCGGATTCTTGAGCACGTCGATGCGAATGGAGCCGGAGCGGCCGTATCGAGCATCCTGCGATTTGAGCAGCGAAGCCTCGGCTCGGAAGTTCGGGTCGGGCGGCGGACTTCGAGGCACGGTGGTCGGCCCGTTTATTGTCTCTTGGATTCGCTTGTGGATGGCCGTCCCGTATTGGGACGCGTTGGGATAGGCGCCGCGATCAGTCGCCTCAGCCGACTGGTCCGTGATACTTTGTACCTCAGAGTGTCTTGGGCAGGCGTTGTCGACTTCGTCTCTGGTCAACGTTCCCACCCAGACGGTGGGGCTTTTAGCCGACGCTCCAGGCGTGTAGGCGTCGGCCCGGAACCCGAGGACCGTGGTCTCCGACCCCGAGTTGCGGGTCGACATCCAGGTGAACAGCACCAGCCCGGCTTCGAGCGCTGCGGCGGCCGGATGCGGCACCCGAATTTAATACGCGGGCTGGACGACGGCCTGCGCCTCCGGCCCGTTGCTCGTCCAGACAGCCTGGCTTTCGAGTTGACCGATCCCGTCGACAATCCTTTGGGTCGCACCAGCACTCTGGAATGTCGTTATCGTCCCGTCGGCCGCGATGACGGTGTGGCGCTCGTCCCACGAATCCCCGCCCCGCGATGCCGCAAACTCCGATCGGATCGCGGTGCCGTCCCGGTTGAATACGGCCTGCTCAGCGAGCGTGCCATCGTCCCGATATAAATCGACGTGGGATTCCCACGGCTGCTGCCCGGTATCGTCGCGAACGGCCACGGGTACGGTCGGGTCGGGGCTGCTGCTCGGCTCTTCG
>NZ_JBEOMB010000347.1:0-529 GCF_046000175.1 Rhodoplanes sp. SY1 | reverse complement strand
GATCGGCGTGCCTGTCAGCGTCGTGCTCGGGCTGGTCGTCGAGCGGGTCGGCTTCACCCATCTCTACCGGCGTGACCATCTCTATCAGGTGCTGTTCACGTTCGGCCTGATCCTGGTGCTGGGCGAGCTGCGCAGCATCCTGTGGGGCAACGACGTGCACGGCGTCACCGTGCCGCCGCTGCTGTCGGGCTCGATCCCGCTCGGCGATACGCAGTCCTACCCGGTCTACCGGCTGTTCATCTCGCTCGCCTGCATCGTCATGGCCGTCGCGCTCGCCGGCGTGATCCGCTTCACCCGGCTCGGCATGATGATCCGCGCGAGCGCCTCGAACCGCGAGATGGTGCAGGTGCTCGGCCTCGACGTGAACCGCCTGTTCATGATCGTGTTCGGGCTCGGCGTCGGTCTCGCCGCCTTCGCCGGAATGGTGGCCGCCCCGGTGAACTCGGTGCATCCGGCCATGGGCGACGAGATCCTGATCGTCTCCTTCGTGGTCGTGGTGATCGGCGGGGTGGGCTCGATCGTCGGCGCC
>NZ_JBEOMB010000346.1:0-552 GCF_046000175.1 Rhodoplanes sp. SY1 | reverse complement strand
GGCGAGGACGACTGAGCGGACGGTCGAGGGCCGGGAGCCGCGGGCATTCTTGCTTGCCCCTCTCGCTTGCCACGGTGCGGCCGACGTGGATTGAAACCGGAGGCGAGATCCACTATATGTCGAGAGATCGAAGCGATAGATCGGTTGAAAAAGCGCTTCCCCGCCGGGTGTCCGGTCCACGCGCGATGCGAGATAGGCTGCCAAGCCGAAGTGGAAACCGAAGCCAGTCACGATAAGGAAAGGCCACCTCCGGGTGGTCTTTTCTTTTTTACCGGGCGGCGAACTTGACCTCCTGATTCAGGAGCACTTTCCGGGCGAGAACCGTGAACCGGATGGCATTTGGTCGACTTCGCGTCGACTTCGGTCGCGATGACAAATAAGCACTTTCGACTGTTAGCCGCAAGTCGACCGGATCCTGAGGCTGCGCCCGCTGGAGCATAAAATAGACTTCGTAAGACTGGTGCTCGATCATGATTGGTGTCACGTAGACGTAATTTCTCGCTACGCTGGTTTGGTTCACCTTTCTGGTTGGAAGCTCGTCGATCAGGGAGG
>NZ_JBEOMB010000345.1:0-823 GCF_046000175.1 Rhodoplanes sp. SY1 | reverse complement strand
GTCGCCGAGCGGGTCGCCCGCGGCGACTTCGAGGCGCGCGTGTTGCACATCAGGGATCGCGGCGCGCTCGGCCGGCTACAGCACGCCTTCAACGACGCGACCGACCGGTGCGACGCATTCGTGCGCGAATCGACCGCCGCCATGGCGGCGATTCGCGACGACAAGTATCACCGCCGCATCCTGCCGAAGGGGCTGCACGGCAGCGTCAAGCTCGCCGCCGAGACGATCAACACGGCCATGGAGGCGATCCGCTGCCGGGTCGCCGCCTTCAACGCCGACACGGCGCAGTTCGAGGAGGCGATCGGCCGGGTCGTCGACGCCCTGTTGTCCGCCGGGGCGCCGTGCGTCACCGTCGAGTCGAGCTCTCGCGTGCTCGGCCAGGGGATGGCGCTGTGAGGGGGTCGCGTCGGCGGTGTTGAACCGCCGCTCGAAGCTTGCGACAAGCTGAAGCCGCACGGCGGCGCGAACGGGGGAGTGCGGGCTTGGGCAGGAAGGCGGCGGCGACGGACCCGGAGACGCGCGCGATCGACACGATCGCCGCGGCGTCGGTGGTCAGCCATTCGAGCGACGTCGATCTCACCCAGCGCCGCCGCCGGCAGATCGTCGGCGCGGCCGTGCATCTGTTCGCCCGCAAGGGCTACGACCGCACCACCATGCAGGAGATCGCCAAGCGGGCGAAGATCTCTGCGGGCCTGATCTACCACTACGCGCGGACCAAGGAGGACGTGCTGCTGCTCGCGCTCATGCACGTCATCAACACCTATCGCGAGCAGGTGCCGCCGGCCCTCGCCGGCATCACCGATCCGCTGGAGCGGTTCCGCGC
>NZ_JBEOMB010000344.1:0-702 GCF_046000175.1 Rhodoplanes sp. SY1 | reverse complement strand
GAGGTGGCGGTCGGGACATTGGCGGGCAGTGCGTTCATCGGGCGGTCCCTCCTGGGATGATCTCGCCGTCGAGGGTGATCGGCTCACGCGCGAGATCGAGCTCGACCGCCCCGCGCGAGACCATGCCGCGCAGCTGATCCTCCAGCCCGTCGGCGAGGCCGGTCGATCCGCAGGTCAGGTCGACCGACACGGTGTCGTCGAGCCGCGAGATGGACACCGACACGGCAGTCTCGCTCGGGGCGTGGGTCACGATGCGGCCCTCTCGGGCGCTGGATTGCTGCCACCGAACTGGATGGCACCGGCCTCGATCTGTTCGGCCAGGTGATCGAGCAGCCGCCTCGCCGCAGCCTCCGTGAGGCACGTCACCGTGACCGAAAGGTAACGGGGGCGCTCTGGTCGCTTGGTCAAGAGCAGCCTATGTCGGGACGGGACACCACCCCGTTGCCGCCAATTCGCGATCGTCGTCTTGTGCAGACCGAGGGCGTCGGCGAGTTGCCCATCGAGGTCGACGCCGAAGTGCTCCTTCAGAGCGTCGATATCGATGGAAGCACGGTCCTTGGCGAGTTTGGACTGTCCGAGTGAGTTGCTCACGACACGCCCTCCGGCGCGGCGCAGTGCGCATTCAGCGTCGAAGCCAGCTCGCCGGCGACGTGCGCGCGGCGAAGCGCGCCGAACAGCTCACGCGCCGCCGGCACCGTGGTG
>NZ_JBEOMB010000343.1:0-2008 GCF_046000175.1 Rhodoplanes sp. SY1 | reverse complement strand
GGCGCCGGCAACGTCGAAACGCTCCGGCACGGTCGGCCACCAGGCGAGCTCGCCGCCGTCCGGGCCGAGCAGAGCAAATCCGTGCTCGATCATCCTCACCCCCAATCGATGTAACAACGCCCGTAGCCGCCGGAGGCACCACCGTTGCCTGGCGATCCGTACGGGCTATAGCCTCCTGCACCTCCGGCCCCCCGCCCCTGCAACAGGACGGAGTAGTCGGCAGAGGCACTGATCTGGCCCCACAGATACGTCTTCGCGACATATCCCCCGGCGCCGCCTTGTCCACCCGCACCGGAGGCCCAAGGCCCGTCGGTCTTCGGAGGTCCGCCGCCGCCGCCGCTCGCCCCCCCTGCGTATGTATTGGTGTCCCCTCCGTAGCCGCTGCCGTGGTACGTCGTGTATCCGGATGCATTCGGGCCCGTCAGATAGGTCTGAGCCTGACCACCCGTCCCGGGGCCACCGCCGGTCGCATAGGGCCCTCCGGCAAACTGGACGATGCCGCCGGCGGCTCCAGCGGCACCGTCTTGCCCGTCAGTGCCGATCGCACCGCTGCCGCCACCACCGCCGCCCGGCGCCCAGCCCTGGAACCTCAGCCAGTCGAAGGCCGCCGGCGTAGTGAAGGTCCATCCTCCGGCGGTCCAGCCGGTGTCCCAGGCACCGCTCGTCACGGCGCCGGTCGTGACCGTCCAGGTCGCGGTGCGGCCACCGATCGAGACGGTCGTCGTCTTGGCCGTCGACCAGCTCGCGGAGCTGGTCATCCGCACCCGGATCGTCTGGCCGGGGCTGATCAGCTGCGGCACAGACGACCAGGCGCCGCCGGCGATGCTGATCTCGGCCCCGTTGTCGGCACTCGCGAACACGGCCGTGTCGTACCCGGCCGGTGTTATCGTGGCGCTGTAGACCAGCGTCGCCTTCCCGACGTTCACGTTGCTCGCGAACGAAAACGCATCGGGCGTGACGCGAGCCGGCGCGACGATCGGGAACGGGAACATCAATAGAGCCCGGTGATGTGCAGATGGCTGCCGTTCGCGGTCCGGGTCACGTAGAGGATGTGGCGCGCGCCGTTGGTGGTCGAGAAGGTCCCGGTCGTCTTGGTGAACCCGCTCGACGTCAGGGCGCCGGCCGACGCGCCGTTGGTGTACTCGATCGCCATCGAGCAGATGCCGCTCGGCGGCGCGATCGCATGGGCGCCGTTGTTGACGGCATGCTGGATGTTGCCGAGCGAGCGGATCGGGTGTGAACGTGCCGCTCGACTTGGTGCCGGCGTCGTGGCTCGCCTCCAGCGTGTAGCCGGCGCCGAGTGCCTGCCCGAGCGAGGAGACCGCATGGAGGGCCGCGCGGGCGGCGACGTCGTCGGCATCCTTCAGCCGGGCCCGGCCGAAGGCGGTCGGCTCCAGATCGGCCAGCACCGCGGCGAGCGCCGCCGCGACGATCGCGCCGCGGCGGGTCTCGGTCAGGAACTCGCGGTCCTCGGTCTCGGCGACCAGCGAGGCCGAAATCCCGGTGTCCTGGATCTCGTGCAGCAGCGCCAGGATCTGCGTCGCGACTGGAACGACCTGCTGCTCGACGAACAGCACGGCACGGTCGACGACCTCGCGAGCCGCCGTGTCGATCGACGCGCTCTTCTGCTCGAGGGCGTCGAGCCGAAGATCGACATCCTGCCGGAACCCGCGCTCGCTCTCCACATATTCGGTGGAGGAGTCGATGTCGTAGTCCGAGGCGAACTTGCGCATCGCCTCACACCTTCACGACGCCGGCGACCTTGTCCCGATGCGGGCTCGCCAGCAGGCGGATCAGCCAGTCGCCTGTCACCTCGGTCGACCAGGCCGGCGCCAGCTTGGCGCGCTCGAACTCGAGCCGGCCCGTGACCTGGACCGCGTAGCGCGCGTCCGGGTCGATACCGGCGACCGACGGAGCGGCCGTCTCGGTCTCGGCCGCGGGGCTCGTCTTCTGCTTCGCCATGACTCACTCCGTGGTGTGGACGCGCTGCTCGACCAGGAAGGTCTTG
>NZ_JBEOMB010000342.1:0-551 GCF_046000175.1 Rhodoplanes sp. SY1 | reverse complement strand
CCGGAGGAGGAGCCCGACTGGACCCGCGATCCGCTCGCGCCGACCCCGGGCGCCGAGCGCAAGCGCTTCTTCGCCTGGACGCGGCGTCGCCAGACGGTCAGCTCGGACGCCGAGGCGCCGCACGACGACGTGCCGCCGCCGCCGTTCGAGCGTCCGGCCGAGCGGGGCTTCGACCGCGGTTCGAGCCGCGTTCAAGATCGCGCCCAAGATCGTGCTCAGGATGGTGGCTTCGAGCGCGGCGGCGATCGTGCTTCCGGGGATCGCGGCTTCGATCGTGCGCCACCGCCGCCTCCGCTCGTCCCTCCGGCTCCGGAGGCGCCGGCCGGCGCCGAGGCGGCGCCCGTCACGGTGCTCAAGTCGGGCGTCATCGACGGCATGGGCTACACGCTCTACACGGACGGCTCGATCGACGCCGCCTTCGAGCACGGCACGCTGCGCTTCGCCTCCATCGACGACCTGCGCCGCCATCTCGAGCAGAGCCACGGCTGAGCCGTCAGGCGTGACGGCGTATCCCTCTCGATGAGACGCAGGCCCGGTTCTCGACCGCGTGC
>NZ_JBEOMB010000341.1:0-910 GCF_046000175.1 Rhodoplanes sp. SY1 | reverse complement strand
TGCGTGTTGACCAGGATCTCGGCGCCGACCGGCGCGCCGGTGCTGCTGTAGCGCTGGGCGCGGATGTCGAGATAGCCGAAATACGGGCTGTCGTCCTCCCAGGTGACGACGAAGCCGCCGTCCGACAGGGCCGTGATCGCGGGATTGCCCTGGCCCCAGTCCCAGGTGGTGTTGACCGTGAACTCGTAGCCGATCTTGACGCCGCTCGCGTTGAAGATCTGCGCCTTGACGTCGCCGAAGCTCGGGTTCTCGTAGTCCGGCTCGCTGTCGTCACGCCACGTGACGACGTAATTGCCGTTCGCCAGCCCGGTCACGGCCGGCGTGGTCTGGTCGAGCGTGGTCGACGTGTTGACGAGAACCTCGGGGCCGACCTTCAATGTCGTGGTCATCGCAAACATCTCCATTATCTATGATATGGCGTCTCGAATGAAACGCCCGCGCCCTGCGGCACGGCGCGACGAGGTTCCTCGCGGGTCGCGCCAGCGCGGGCTCTCGGCTCGCGGCGCCATCGTGCAAGATAACATTAACGATGTTGTGACGAATGATAAAATGTATCATGGTTTGCGATATACGCCGATCGCCGACGTGATCAGAACATCCGGAGCGGGAGGCAATCGACGTGCGCAATCTCTGGTGCGCGGCCCCGGCTCGAGAGGACGACGTGTGACGACGACTGGTGGGGACGATTCGTGAGGACGGTGCACGCTGCGTGCGCCTGTCCCCGAAACGCGGCGCCGGCGCGCGCCGGGCGAGGCGGCGACGGTGCCCGTGGTCTCGCTCACGCGGGCATGCCGGGGATCTGCGACCCGGCCGGGGCGTGAACACGATGACCCGGACGCCAATCTCGCGATTGGATCCGGGTCCCGCCGCAACGCTCCGGGAAGGAGTGACGACAGCCCCCGCAACGAGA
>NZ_JBEOMB010000340.1:0-813 GCF_046000175.1 Rhodoplanes sp. SY1 | reverse complement strand
CACGGGCGGCCGTGCGGCGGCCGCTCGCGAGGTGAGCGATGCTCCGGATCGAACGCACCGGACGGCGCGTGCTCGTCCGTGCTGCCGTGGTGCTGCTGGTGGTGCTGATCGTGTCCATGGTGCGCTGGCTCGGCGGCTGAAAAAAAGGGGAGGGCTCGCGCCCTCCCCGTCTCGTCAGTGGTGGCCGTTCCAGGCATCGGCCGCGGCGACGATGTCCTCGTCCTCGTTGGCGACCGCGATCTCGTACATCTCGAGCATGTTGTCGAAGCTCATGGCTTCGAACATCGCGAACAGCTCCGCCTGCCGCGCATCGGCCGGGACGGGCTGGGTGGTGGTGTGGGACATGGCAGTGTCTCCCCGCGGCTGATGGGGAAACATTACTCGTATGCGGGTACCCGCGTCAAATGAAAAGGTACGTCGTTATCGGTTGTAGCGGCCGACAATCCGATGGCAGTGAGGCCATGTTGCTTTCGGCAGCTTGTCCTGCCCGACCGGATTATGTCGGCCGACCACCCAATGAGTGCCGGTCTCGCGGATCAAGACGCGCACGCAACCCGTCCCTCCCGACAGAGCGGAACGGAAGAGGCAAGGCTTGTCCGGGACGGGCGGCAAGTGCGGATTCACCAGCGCGATGTCTTCGATCCGAAATTCGGGCCGCATCGACTCGTCCGTGATCAGGATCGCGTAGCTGCCGGCGACGTTTGAGAGAAACGGAGGCATCGGTATGCGATCTATGGGTGTCTCGGAAAACGAAACACTACCATCGATCGACACGATTCCGCCGAAAAGCGGCAGAAATTGCGCGGTTGCGGT
>NZ_JBEOMB010000339.1:0-812 GCF_046000175.1 Rhodoplanes sp. SY1 | reverse complement strand
CGCCGCTGGTGGCGACCAGGGTGCCGATCGCCTCGCCGTACACGCCGTCCCCGTCGATGTCGAAGACGACGTCGCCGTCGAGCGTGCCGCCCGCCCCGTTCGGCTGGATGTCGACCAGGACGGTGACGCCGTCGCCCTCGCGGATGGTCGCGATCGAGCGGATCGTGACGAAGGGACCGGTGAGGACGCCGACGCCCTCGAAGGTGTCGTAGGTCACGGTGCCGCGGCCGTTCGCCTTGATGGTGCCGAAGCGCTGGTTGGTGATGCTGGGCGTGTAGCCGAGGGTGCCAGGATCGAAGATCAGCGTGTCGCCCGGCGACCCGTCCGGCGGATTCGGGTTCTCGCCGTGCGCCGTGACCGTGGCGCCGTCCGGGATCCCCGCCCCGGAGATCACGACGGTGTCGGGATCGTCGATCGTGTAGCGGCCGTCGTCGCCCCAGATTTCGGTGGTCGAGGCGGCACCGACGCTGAACACCTTGATCAGGTCGCGGCCGGCGTCACCGTAGACGAGAGTCGTCGCGTCGGTGCCGGTGGTCTCGACCGCGATGATGTCGTCGCCGGTCCCGCCCCGGACCGTGATGGTCTCGCCGGCCGTCGTCGCGCGCAGCGACAGCGTGTCGTCGCCGCCGCCGAGATCGATCACGGTGTCGGTCCCGTAGGCGTCGACCACCACCGAATCGTCGCCGTCCCCGGTCTCCACCGTGGTGCTGCGCACGATCGCCGGCGGCGCCGCCACGATGGTGACCGTGTCGTTGCCGCCCAGGGTCGCGAGCGTCAGCTCCTCCATGTCGCTGAACTGCGTCGTGAAGGCG
>NZ_JBEOMB010000338.1:0-551 GCF_046000175.1 Rhodoplanes sp. SY1 | reverse complement strand
AACGGGAGGCCGCCGGCGAATACACGGCGGCTCGCGGCGTGCTGCATGTCACCGCGCCGATCGCCTTCGGGCAGCGGCATCTGATGCCCGTCGCGTTGGGATTCCTGGCCGAGCAGCCCGAGATCAGCCTGCGGCTCGCGCTCGTCGACCGGCAGATCAGCCTGACGGACGAGCATATCGATGTCGCCCTGCGGATCGGGCATCTGAGCGACAGCGCGCTGATCGCGACGCGGGTCGGCGCGGTGCGCCGCGTCATCTGTGCGAGCCCCGCCTATCTGGCCCGCCGCGGCACGCCCGACCGCCCGGAGGATCTGGCGCGGCACGACGGCATCAGCTTTCAAGGCTTCGCGATCGGGCCGGAGTCGCGCTATCGCCACGACAGCGCGGCCTTCGCGATCGAGCCGCATCCGCGGCTGGCCGTCAACACGACGGAGGCGGCCGTTCAGGCGGCTCTGGCGGACCTCGGGATCATCCGCGTGCTGTCCTACCAGGTGGAGGACGAGCTGCGGTCGGGCCGGTTGAAGGTTCTGCTGCCGTCCTTCGCACCGGAG
>NZ_JBEOMB010000337.1:0-1523 GCF_046000175.1 Rhodoplanes sp. SY1 | reverse complement strand
ACGTCTGGAGCTTCGACATGGGGACCTCCTGCGGAACGGGTGGACTTGCGCCGCGTCAGTGAGCCCCATGTAGCCGTAGACCGTCGTTGCGATAAGTGGGATGAAGCGGGATGGAGTATTGGGAAAAGCGGGACAATGTACCGACCCGGCCTGAACGAGCTCGATGCCGTCATCGCCATTGCGCGCAGGGGCTCGTTTCGTGCCGCCGCGCTCGATCTCGGCATGTCGACGACCACGCTCAGCAACGCCATCGGCAAGCTCGAGGCGGGTCTCGGCGTCCGCCTGTTCCATCGCACGACCCGCAGCGTCTCACTGACCGATGCCGGCGGAGCCTTCGTGAAGCAGATCGGACCGGCGCTCCATGACATCCACGGCGCGATGGAGACGGCGCGGTCACGACAGACGACTCCATCGGGCACATTCCGCATCAACACCTTTCCTTTGGCCGCGCGTGAGATCCTCTCACCCCTGGTTCTCGAGTTTCTCCGCCGCTATCCGCAGGTGCATGTCGATCTCGTCACGGAAGGGCGATTGGTCGACATCGTCGCCGAAGGATTCGACCTCGGCGTTCGCGTCGCGGATCTCGTGCCCAGCGACATGATCTCGGTCTCCCTCGGTCGACCGCAGCGCTTCGCCGTCGTGGGTTCGCCGGCCTATTTCGAGAGGCACGGCAGGCCGCGCCTCCCGCCCGACCTACTCGACTACCCATGCATCCGGGTGCGCCTCCCCGACGGTGCTCTGTATCGTTGGCATTTCGAGAAAGGCGGACGGGCGGTCCAGATCGACGTGAACGGGCCGATCACATTGGACGAGGCCAGCCTGGCGCGAACCGCCGCGCTCGAAGGCATCGGTCTCGGCTTCTTCATGGAACAGGACGTGCGGGCCGACATCGAGGCGCGGCGGCTCGTCCGCGTGCTGGAGGATTGGACGCCGCCGTTCGGCGGGCTCTGCCTCTACTACCCCGGGCGGCGCAACGCTTCCGCCGCGCTCAAGGCGTTCATCGGCCTCGCTCGCGAACTGAGCGGAACTCGGGGCGCGTGACAGCCAGCCGACGGGTCGGATGACCGACGACGCTCGCAAGTACGTCCTGGTCGCCTCGCAGGAGCGCAAGCGCGACGAGCTTCACGATCACTTTCTCGACGAGACGCTCCTGCTCAATCCAGGCGCAACTCTTGGCGCATCATCTGCGTGGCGATCTCGACAGAGCCGTATTGTTGTCGATCCCGGCCGCCCCTTCGGTTCCACTTCACGCCCGCCGTTCTTGAAGCCCATGCGCTTTTGCAGGCAACCAGGGTCAACGAATACAGGCCTTCGCAGCGAAGGATCGCTGTGCCCCTTCCACATCCTTTGCTGGCAACCATTCGACCCCGGGCTTGTTCAGTTGGTGTGCGGCGGGGGCAGTGGTCCCAGGCCGTCGACCGAGGACTCCTCGCCGCATGAGGCCAACATGAACCAGTCCATCGACCCGGCGGTTCGCATTGTCGAGGGATATGTCGAAAGCTTCTTCTCTGTTCTACCCAACA
>NZ_JBEOMB010000336.1:0-765 GCF_046000175.1 Rhodoplanes sp. SY1 | reverse complement strand
GGCGGCGCCTTCACCGGCATGCGCGCCGGCAGGTCCGCGGCCGAGGCAGCGCCGGCAAAGCCGAACGCCGCGACAGTAACGAGCAGGATCTTCTTCATAAACGGCCCCTCCTTCCGAGAAGAAACACCGAAGTCCCAGGACGGAAACTAGGAGGAATCGCTACGGCCGTGGTGACATATATGCCACAGCCTTCGGGAACGTGGAGTTGTGGCCACTTTGTGGCATTTCCACACGGGCTAGTCCATGACACTATCGGTTTCGGTGTCGGCGCGACCGAGACGCCGGAAGATGCTGAAAATTCGGATGGAGTCGCGGCCGTCCGAACGGATTTTCGGAGCGGTCCGGACCCGCTGGCGTCAGTCCCGGGGGCCCCTGTGTTCACGGTCCCGTGATCAGACGCCTCTTGCGATCGATCCCGCGATCTGCCGGCTTGCCCCGAACGCGGTGTGGCTCTAAAGAACATAATGTGAACATCGACGTGTGTGGACAAGGCGCCTCGCCGCCTTGTTGCCGTATCGATAAAGGGTAGGGTGTGCGCGCTCCGCGACGCGCCGGCGATCACGACGGGTCGGCAGGCGATGTAACAGGGTCCCGTCGACACGGGACTCGGTCCGTCAGACGGCCGCACGGCGAGGGATCGCGTCCCGCGAGGGCGGTGGTGAAGCGTCGGTACGAAGCATCGAAGCGTCGTCGGTACGAAGCATCGTTGTTGCGAAGCATCGTCGGTGCGAAGCGTCGTCGTTGCGAGCGTCGTCGTTGCGAGCG
>NZ_JBEOMB010000335.1:0-770 GCF_046000175.1 Rhodoplanes sp. SY1 | reverse complement strand
CGCGCCGTGCGGGTCGAGGTCGGCGAGAGCTGGACCCGCAAGACCTTGGTCAAGTCGATCCTCTTCGAACTGGGCGTCCAGGCGCGCGGGACGATCGCGGACATGACCGAGCAGGCGAAGGCGCTGCTCGGCGACGATCCCCGCCGGCCCCTGATCGTCGACGAGGCCGACAAGCTGGTCGACAAGGGAATGATCGAGCTGGTGCGCGAGATCGGGGAAGTCTCGCTTTGCCCGGTCATCCTGATCGGCGAAGAGCGGCTCCCGAAAAAGCTGGCGCAGATCGAACGGGTGCATAACCGCGTGCTCGAGTTCATGGCTGCGCAGCCGTGCGACCTCGACGACACCATCGCGCTCGCCGGCATGCTGTATCCGCGCATCTCGGTCGGTGCCGACCTGCTCGAAGAAATACGACGTCAATCGCAAGGCCGAGCCCGGCGCATCGTCGTCAATCTCGCCCGCGTCGCGGAGCTGGCGCGGAACCGCGGTCTCGCGGAGGTCGATCGCGCGGCGTGGGGCGGCACGGCTTACTACACCAGCAAAGCACCGGAGCCTCGCAACGCCGACAGTTGGAGCGCCTGAGATGGGGAAGCGCCTCGTCCCAGCACCCACCGCCGTCAAGGCGCCGATCGTCATCCCGCGCGGCCACGATCATTACTGGACCGTGATCCGTGCGCTGGACCGGCTGGGCGAATGGTCCGGCGGCGAAGTGGTCGAGCACACCAACGCTCACCGCTCCAGCATCCACGACTTCGTCCGCCGGCTGGTCGCCG
>NZ_JBEOMB010000334.1:0-633 GCF_046000175.1 Rhodoplanes sp. SY1 | reverse complement strand
GCCGCGATCGCGGCGGCGACGATCCCGTTCGGATGCGCCGTGTTCACGCCGACCAGCTCGAGCCCGGCGCCGAGATCGACCTCGACCAGCTCCCACGACCAGGCGAGCTTGCGGGTCGGTGCGTTCGAGTGCGACAGCCACACCCGCGCGCCCGGCTCGGCGAGGCCCAGCATGCTGCCCGGATTGGCGACGTGGGCCGTGACGACGGTGCCGTCCAGGAGCACGACATCGGCGAGAAAGCGCTTGTAGCGGCGCAGCAGCGTCGCCGGACTCAACGGAATCGGAAACCGCATGGCGACCGTTTAGCGCGCGGCCGCCGCGGCGTCAGTCCGGAATTCGCCCACCGAGGTCGTCCTCGATGTGGATGCGGACGATCTCGTCGAACGTCGTCTCGGCGACGAAGCCGAGCGCGCGGGCACGCGCCGCGTCGAAGCGGTGCGGCCAGCCGGCGACGATGCGCTCCACCAGCGGATCGGGGGCCCGCTTGATGCTGGCGTCGATCGTCGCCGGCGACGCGGCGCCCTCGGCGATCAGCCGCAGCGCCTCGCCGTAGAACGGCCGGGCGACGCGGTTGACGATGAAGCCGGGCGTCGAGCGGCAGTGCACCGGCGTCTTGCCCCAGGCGAGGCAGGT
>NZ_JBEOMB010000333.1:0-567 GCF_046000175.1 Rhodoplanes sp. SY1 | reverse complement strand
GGCCGCTCGCGCCCCCTGGCGCAGGCGGCGGGACGCTCGCATCGACATCGGCGCCGGAGGCGCCGTGCCGTTCGATGCCGCCGTCGAGCGGGATGGCCGCGTCGCTTGCTAGAGCGATCGGCCGTTGGCGCCGGCGCGGCGGAGCTGCAGGGCCCGGTCGGTGACGCCGAGCTTCTGGGCGGCGCGTTTCAGGTTGTTGCCCTCGTGATCGAGCGCCAGCCGGATGGCGACGCCCGCCGCGACGCGGCTGATCTCCTTGAGCCCGACCCCGCGGGAGACGGCCCGGCCGATCGCCTGGAGGAAGCCGGGATCGCTCAGCGGATCCGTCTCGACGAAGGATGCCGGCCGCTCTGCGAGCGGCACGGCCCCGATGGTGATCGGTCCTTCGCCGCACCAGCGCGCGTGGAGCCCGGCGACGATGCGGCGCAAGTCCCGCACATTGCCCGGATAGTCTCGTCCGAGCAGGAACTCGACGACGGCGGGATCGAGCTCGGGCACCGGTCGCCGGCCGGCCGCCTCGGCCAGGAAATGCCGGGCGAGCGGAACGATGTCGTCGCGCCGCTCGGC
>NZ_JBEOMB010000332.1:0-907 GCF_046000175.1 Rhodoplanes sp. SY1 | reverse complement strand
CGACCATGTGTCGGCCGGGGCCTCGGCGAGCGAGTAGCACGAGGGGTCCAAACGCGGGTTCCGATCTCACAGCACGGACAGACAGATCACGACCACGCAGAGCACGGGCAGGCGGAGCACGGGCAGGCGGAGCGCGAGCAGGCGGATCACGGACAGGCGGCCCGGTCCGGCGGTTCCGGTCCGGTGCCGCCGCAGACCCCAACGCCGAATGCGCGTGGCGGTTTCCGCGACGGCCTCGCGCGTTGGTGGGCGGGTGCCGCCGACCGAACTGTATCCCGGCTGGTCGGGGTGGCTCAATGACCGTCGTGAGCCGCCACCGCGCCGCCGGCGCGGCGCTGCGCCGCAGCACGCGCCGGTGCCCCATGGCTCGACGCCCAGCCATCCCGGGCATCCCTGTCCCGCCGACGGGCCGGCCGTCGGACCGCCGCACCGTTCGCCGGAGCGCCAGCGCATCGGCGGTCCGCCGCTCCGGGCCCGTGTAGTTCGGGTTTCGGGCGCGACGGTCGAGCGCGCCGGTGCGCGACACCGGGACGGCGCGGGCCGCATGACCGCGGGCCCGGTCGGGGCGATCGGTCGACCGCGGTCCGGCCCGGGAGTCGATTGAAGTATAGTCCGTAAATACGAGAGATGATCTACTTAGCTCGTCTTTTACGAGACCTTCAGGGGTGTCGGTCGATGCTCGATCGACGGCCGGACTCCCGCACCCCTTCGCGCTCCCCGCGATCGGGTGGGTGCGCGGCGTCCCTACGGCCCGGACCGAGGCTGCTCGGGTCCGGGCTCTCCGAACCCGGGCCGCCCGTCTCCGGCTGCTCGAACCGAGGCTGATCGAACCCAGGTCGTCCACGATGTCCCGCTTCAGAATGAGCTTGCGCGTCGGCACCAAGCTCGCGATCTCGTCCGGCCTGTC
>NZ_JBEOMB010000331.1:0-1509 GCF_046000175.1 Rhodoplanes sp. SY1 | reverse complement strand
ATCAGGATATCGCCGCCTTGCTGCGTCATCACGCGACTCTGGTTTACCAGCACGCTCCCGTCCGTGAAGGTCGAGATCGAGCCGCCGCCGAGAGTCAGGATGCCGACGTCGTTCAGCTTCAGGTTGGCGTTCGGCTCGAGAGCGAGCGCCCCCACCCGGATGCTGCCGCCGGGCCCGAAGATCGAGATATTGCCGCCGAGCCGGGTCTGGATGGTGGCGTGGTGCATGTCGAGGTCGCCGGTCCTGACCAGCGTCGCGGCGCCGCTGGTGCCGCCGAGAGCGTTCGCCGAGTAGCCGAGCGTGGCCGGGAACAGCGTGTTCACCATCTGATAGCCGCGCTGGTACTGCCCCGACGTGCTCGCCTGGGCCTCGCCCACCGCCTTCAGCTCGGCCATGAACACCTGGTCGACGAAGGCGCGCTGCAGGTCCTTGGCCAGCCGCGGGTCCTTGCCCTGTTGCTGCAGATGGTCCGCGAGGTTCCGGAACTTGTCCCACGCGTCGGCCGCGCTGTCGAACGGGACGCCGATCCTGACCAGGAACGCCTCGAGGGAGACGTATTCGCGCTTGAGCGCTTCAGCGAGGCGCGGGTCCTTACCCATCTGCTGGAAAACGGTCTCGAGATTCTGGAACTTGTTCCGGGCGTCCGCCATCCCGTTGGTCGGGATACCGAGCGCGGCGAGGAAACCTTCGATGTCGCCGACATAGTTGTGCGGGACCAGGCCCGCATTGGCGGGATCGACATAGGTCCGAAGCACCGCCTCGTCGTCGGTCCCGTTGGCGACGCCGAACCGGACGATCAGGTCGGCGCCGGTCGAGGCCAGCAATGCGTTGCGTTTCTTCGGCGTCTTCGAGGCGCTGCCGAGCAGGAGCAGGTTGTAGGTTCCGGAGCTCGCCTGCGGGACGTAGCGATTGCCCACCGGCCAATCGCTGGCGTTGGCGAGCGACGCGATTCCGCGCTGCGCCGGGGTCAAGGCTTTCGTGTCACGTGACAAGGGCAGGAAGGGGCCGAGGTCACGTCCGGCCTCGACCATCAGGAATCCGGCGCCCGCGACCTGTATACCCGGGCCGCCGAGGATTCTCCTAGCCGCCTTGCCCACGGCGACGCCGGACGGAGCCGTGTAGAGGTCGTTCGCCGAACCGCCCACATAGCTGTAGACGATGTCGCGCCCTGCCGTGATGGTGCTGACGTCGTCACCACCGATATTCTGAACGATCACATCGAAGTCGACGAGGTCGTCTTTGGCATAGATCTTCGCCGGCCTGTTGATCTCGATTCTCGTGTAGCCGTAAATCCGTTCGACATTGCTCTTGGTGCTGTCCGTTGCCGTCACGCTGGAGGTATCAACCACCGCCAGCGTGGTCGCGACCGCCTTGATCGAGCCGTTCATCGCGTAGATGCGGGCCACGTTCGAGTCGTGATCGTCTTCGTGGGCGAGGACCACCTCGCTGAACGCCGCCGTCATCCCGTTGTTGGGCCGGTACGGATCGAAGGCGGCGTCGAGCAGCGAG
>NZ_JBEOMB010000330.1:0-916 GCF_046000175.1 Rhodoplanes sp. SY1 | reverse complement strand
AGCAGCTGGACGAGCGCGGCATCATCCAGACCATCGTCAGCAAGAACGATCACGACGACGCGATGGCGGCCGTCGCGGCGTTCGGCCTGGACGAGTATTTCCTCTATCCGGCGATCAACTGGGGTCAGAAGAGCGCCAACCTCCGGCAGATCGCCGACCACCTCAACATCAACATCGACACCTTCGCCGTGATCGACGATTCGCCCTTCGAGCGCCAGGAGATCGCGACCGCGCTGCCGATGGTCCGTACCTATTCGGAGCAGGCGATCGAAACACTGCTCGAGGCGCCCGAGCTCGCCGTCCCGGTGACCTCTGCCAGCCGCCTACGGCGCCTGTCCTATCTCACCGAGGTTCGGCGCGAGCGCGCCTTCGAGCTCTTCACCGGCGACTATCTCGACTTCCTCCGCTCCTGTGGGCTCGAGCTGCGCATCTTCACGCCGACGACCCCCGCGGAGAAGCTTCGGTGCCTCGAGCTGATCGAGCGGTCGAACCAGCTCAATCTCTCCGGCCGTCGGTACGACGCGACGGCCTTCGAGCAGCTTCTGCAGGCTCCTGGGCATCTCTGCATCGCGATGGACTGCAAGGACCGCTTCGGAGTTTACGGGATCGTCGGGTTCGCGAGCGTCATCGAGACCGGGGACCGGCCGACCTTGCTGGACTTCGCCATGTCCTGCCGGGTGGCCCAGAAGCGGGTCGAGCATTGCGTGTTCGGCTGGCTGGCGCGGCGATCGAAGCAGCGCGGCCACCAAAAGCTGTTCGCGGAGCTGCGGCCGACGGCGCGGAACAAGCCGTTGCTCAAGGTGTTCGAGGACATGCATTTCACCACGGAGAAGGCCGAGGCGGGCACAGTCCTGCTGGTGCTCGATCTCGAGACGGCCGATCTCGCCGAGGGAGCCGTGATCGCGCTGGATGCGAG
>NZ_JBEOMB010000329.1:0-961 GCF_046000175.1 Rhodoplanes sp. SY1 | reverse complement strand
AGCCTCCCGGCGGCGCGCATGCTCGAGCAGGAAGCGCGCGGGCTCCTGACCCGGCTCGACCGGGTCAAGACCTTCGCGCTGCTCGAGCCGATGGTACCGGCAGCCTCGCTGCTGCCGGAGGCGCAATCCGCGATCGAGCGCACGCTCGTCGAGGGCCGCCGGGAGCTGCACGGACGCATCGAGGCGTTTCTCGGGTGGCTGGCGCAGGCCCGCCACACCGTGACGGCCGCCGACGCGCAGCGCCGCTTCACCATCCTGCGCCTGCGCTTCCATGCGGTGCTCAACGAGTTCGACATGTTCGTCGAGGTGATCACCCAACGCAGCGAGCACGAGTACGGTACGTGGCTCTCGGGCCTCGACGTCGCCGCGGCCGACGCGCTGACGCTGCCGGACGGCCCTTACGAGGTCCCGCCGATCATCTGTCATCTCGAACGAGGCCCCGGCGCCGCCATCCGCCGCGCCCGCACCCGCCTGCCGGGCGGCCGCGACAACCCGGTGGCGATCATCAGGGTGCCGCGCGAGCGCATGGTCGGCTGCGGCATCGCCTCGTCACTCGTTCACGAGGTCGGCCACCAGGCGGCGGCCTGCCTGGATCTCGTCGGCTCGCTGCGGCCGGTGCTGCAGGGTCTGCAGCGCGGCACGCACGCCGAGCGCGACCTGTGGGCCGTCTGGGAGCGCTGGATCTCCGAGATCGTCGCCGACTTCTGGTCGGTGGCACGCGTCGGGGTCGCCGCCACCATGGGCCTGATGGCGGTGGTCAGCCTGCCGCGCCCGTTCGTGTTCCGGGTCGATCTCTCCGATCCGCACCCGACGCCGTGGCTGCGCGTCAAGCTGAGCGCCGCGATGGGCCAGGCGCTCTATCCGCATCCGCAATGGGCGGTGCTCGCCGCCTTGTGGGAGGAGCTCTATCCGCGCCACGGCCTCGCGCCGGCCCAGCTCGCCCTGTTCGAGCGGCTCGAGG
>NZ_JBEOMB010000328.1:0-629 GCF_046000175.1 Rhodoplanes sp. SY1 | reverse complement strand
GTCACCATGCAGCTAGCCAAGAGAACCAGAAGGCACTCGAAGGAACGTTCGTTGCAACTCTCGGGATGTCGGCAACGGTCGAGCGTGCGGGTGACAGCGGGCTCCAAACCAACATATCGTCGACACTTGGCAAAATTGTATACCGTTATGACTTAAACGCCGCCAGCTCCGACGGCATAATCTCTCTCTTCGACCTCATCAACGTACGCATTGACCTTGGCCATGACGAACAGGAGGCTTATAATAAATTAAGCGCAAGGATTGCTCGCTTAGCAAGAAACAAAACTGATCCTGACGCGGTCGAGCGTATAAAAATTCTGCTTCAACGTCGATCTCGTATTTCTGCAATGGCGCGCCTGAGGGTACCGGTTGCTGCGAAGCTCATCGACACGCATCGCGGCGCACGCGCCATGGTATTCCATGAGAGCGTGGAAGAAGCCACAAGACTCCTTCTTTTCTTGAAAGAACGTGGCCATAGCGCTACGATATATCACTCTCGCATCGCTGCTCCGTTACGTCGTGACAATCTCCGCCTCTACCGTAAGGGCGTGTTTGATGTGCTGGTCAGTTGCCGCGCGCTTGATGAAGGCATCAACATTCCGGAAACCCAGCTCGCGGTCATAGCGAGC
>NZ_JBEOMB010000327.1:0-1423 GCF_046000175.1 Rhodoplanes sp. SY1 | reverse complement strand
GAGGCGCGCCATCACGGCGTCGTCCTCCTCCTTGCTCCAGGAGCAGACGACGTCTTCCTGATGGTAGCAGAGAATGGCGTACAGCATCCGGGGGTTCCCTCCGTGATCCGAGGACGGCCGAGCCTACCCGATCCCGACACCGGGACGGAAATTTCGCGCGTCATCCCGGGGCGCCGCGGAGCGCCGAGCCCGGCGACTGTCTTGGATGTCAAGCGGGCGAGTATGCGACGTCGGCTTTGACGAGGCCGTTGGCGATGACGAGGATCTTTCTGGCGACGGCGATGAGGGCGACCTTGGCGGGCTTTCCCTGGTTGCGCATGGCCTTGTAGTCGTCCCTGAGCTTGGGGTTGTGGCGGACGGCGACGAGGGCTGCGAGGTAGAGGCTGGTCCGGACGCAAGGTCGTCCGCCGGCGATGGCGGCGCGGGGCGGAGCGTTTCCGGACTGGCTGACATGGGGCGCGAGGCCGGCCAGGCTGGCGATCGCCTTGCGGTCGCGGTGGCCGAGTTCGGGCAGGTCGGTGATCAGCACGGTGGCGATGCGGGTGCCGATCCCCGGGATCGATGTGAGGATGCGGGAGACGCGGGCGAGCTCGGTATCGTCGGTGATCCGGCGAGCGAGCTCGGCCTCGATGCGCTCGCACTGTGCAGAGAGCTCGGCGATGGTGGCGCGGTGGCTCTCCATCAGGAGCGGCTCGAGCGTCTGCTTGAGCCTGGTCTTCTCCATGGCGATCATCTCGGTGAGCTGGCGGCGGCGCAGGGAGAGCGCCTTGAGGGTCTGCTGCTCGGCGGAGGGGAGTGGGCGGACGGCGTCGGTCATGACGAGAGCGAAGCGCGCGATGAGCTGTGCGTCCAGCCTGTCGGTCTTGGCGCGGCGCCCCTCGGCGTCGCGGAAGGCCTTGATGCGGCGCGGATTGACGATGCCGACCTGGAAGCCGGCCTCGGTCAGGGCGACGACCGCGGTCTGCGCGTAGGATCCGATCGCCTCCAGGACGACGCGGGTGACGCCCGCCGCGGTCAGACGGGCGATCATGGTGGCGATGCCGGAGGCCAGATTGGGCACCCGGAAGGTCTTTCCGGACGGCGCGACGGCGACGTCGAGAAAGCGTTGGCCGGCATCGATGCCGGCCGCCGTCGAGACGGACTGGGATGTCATGGAACCGGACCTGTATGCGGGCGGCCGGGCGGGCCGGCACCCGTGCGACTGTTCGATCGACGAGCGGTACGGAGACGCCCGAGCCGGGACTACGGCCACGCAGGGCCGGGGATCCAACGAGCGGTCTCCGTCAGCTCGCCACTATGCCAGTGACAGCCGACAGATACAGGGATCCATACGCCCGGTGTCAGTGGCTCACGAGAGACAGGGCTTATGGGTCCCGGGCTCGGCGCTATCGCGCCGACCCGGGACGACGGAGAAATTCTGCAA
>NZ_JBEOMB010000326.1:0-583 GCF_046000175.1 Rhodoplanes sp. SY1 | reverse complement strand
GGGAGAGTGTGCCCCGCCGGGCCGGACCCCGCAACCACCGACTAGCGGCCGGACTCCCCGAGGGGGGCACACGAGGGCGGGCTCATGAGGGCTCGCAGGCGAGCTGCCGCAGGCGGGCTGTCACAGACGGGCTGTCCATAAGGTACAAGAGACAGTTGCACTCCTCCGCAATATTGCCCGCACAGCCTGCCATCGGGCGGTGTCGCGGGTCGCCTCGCCACTGCGCCGGTCGGCGACCGGAGCCACGTCGTGTCCATGTCCCAATCGCCGTCTTGTCCCGCTCCCACAACGACGAGTTCGGCCTCGCGCGACGTGCGATGTGGCTCCTGAGACTCCTGATCATCTCGCCGACGAGCGCAGCTGGTCGTCGCTGCCGGACCGGTTCGACTTCATCTTTTCCGAGGACGTGTTCGAGCACGTCTCGGTGGAGGAGCTGGAGCGAATCGTCGAGCTGATAGCCGAGCGGATGGACAGCCGCTCGATCGTGATCGTGACGCCGATGGTCTTCACCGGCATTTCCGGTGGCCACGAGCTCGGCTGGTACACGCATCTGGTCGACCGGGACGGCGTCGCCCGGGGGCCG
>NZ_JBEOMB010000325.1:0-855 GCF_046000175.1 Rhodoplanes sp. SY1 | reverse complement strand
ATCGTGGCAAAAGGCGCGATCGACATCCTGATCGGCCGGAACCCGCCGCTCGAACTCGGCGAAGGCGACGCCGTCGTGTTCGAGGCCGACGTGCCGCACGGCTACCGGAACTCGGGACATTCCGAGGCGGTGCTCTACCTCGTCATGACCTATGTCGAGACGATCGGGTGATCACCGCGGTTGATCTTGCTCGGCGGAGCCGTGGCGACGCCGCGACCCCCCACCTGGTCCATGCGTCGGATGCGCCGACCTCACGCCTTCATCGGCATGCAGCACATCATCATGCCGCCGCAGGCCATCATCATCGGCATGCCGTTGCCCATCATGGTGCACATGGTCTGGCAGCACTGCATGAACATGTCCTTCATGGACGCGTCCATCGGCGTCATCTCGCACATCATGCCGGTCGGCGTCATGGTGCACTTCATCGTGCACATCATCATGGGCATCGGCATCGGCATCATGCCGTTCATCATGCCGGGCATCGGCATCATGCCCATGTTCATCATCGGCATGTTCATGGGCATGTTCATCATGGGCATGCCCATCATCGGCATCGCGGTGGGCATCGTCGGCATCGTCATGGCGGCACTCATCGTCTGGCTCCGCAGGTGTGACGGATCGTCTCCGTCGCTGGTGCGAGACTAGACCGAAGGACCGATGCTGCAATCGCGAAGGCGGCTCCAGCGACGCTTTCCTCCACTCGATCGACACCTCCGAAACGACAACGGACGGGCTGCCGATCATCGCGGAAACCCGTCCGTCATGTTGGATAGCGGCAACTGCGCCGCCGCCGACCTATTTTGGCTTCCCCTCGCGTCGACCCACACTCCGCACATCCCCGCGAAGGCGGGG
>NZ_JBEOMB010000324.1:0-497 GCF_046000175.1 Rhodoplanes sp. SY1 | reverse complement strand
CAGCCGACGTCGAGGACGCGCGAGCCGGGCTCGACCATCTCGGAGACGAGCAGCAGGTCGACGCGCGCCCCGCCGGGGCCGCGGACCGTCTCGGCCATGGTGAGATCGCGCGGCGCGCGGGACAGCATCACGGCAACATCCTCGTCTCGATCCTCACGCCGAACGTCTCCTCACGTCACGATGCCGCGGGCCCGCCCGGCGGCGTCGAGGAAGCCGCGCACGATGGCGAACAGCTCCGGCTCGTCGAGCAGGAAGGCGTCGTGGCCCTTGTCGCTTTCGATCTCGGCGAAGGAGACGCGCGCCCCGCCGGCGTTCAGCGCGTGCACGACGGCGCGCGATTCCGAGGTCGGGAACAGCCAGTCCGAGGTGAACGAGATCACGCAGAAGCGCGTGCGCGTTCCCCGGAAGGCGTTCGCCAGCACCCCGCCATGGTCGCCGGCGAGGTCGAAATAGTCCATGGCGCGGGTGAGGTAGAGATAGCTGTTGGCGTCGAAGCG
>NZ_JBEOMB010000323.1:0-537 GCF_046000175.1 Rhodoplanes sp. SY1 | reverse complement strand
GGTGGAGACCGGCGAGTCGCCGCGCTCGCCCACCATCTACGAATGCACGCGCTATATCGTGCTGCCGCCCACGAAGAGCCGCGAGGCGAACCGGGCCGCGAAGGCGCGCATCATCGTCGCCATGCTGGACTGGAGCCTCGCCCGCGGCCTCACCTTCCTGCAGACCGTGATCGATTCCGGCGCGCTGCCGACCTACCTCGAGCTCACGCCGCAGACGATCCCGCTCGGCCTGTCGCATCCGTACGGCGGCGGCCGCAAAACGCCCGGCGGCGGCGAGTGCATGGCGATCCGCTGGCCGGTCACCCCGGCGGTGCTCGCCGACGTGCGCGCCTATGGCGACACGGTCGAACCCGCTCCGGCTCCGGCCGCCGCGGCCGACGACGACGCCCCGAAGGTCGCCCTCTCCCATTGACCGAACCCGTCCCGTGGAGCCCGTCATGAGCAAGCTCGCCCGCCCGATCACCCCCGACGAGATCGCGGCCTACAGGGTCGCCGGCGTCGTCCTGTTGCGCGGCATTCTCGACCTCGCCGCCGTGA
>NZ_JBEOMB010000322.1:0-889 GCF_046000175.1 Rhodoplanes sp. SY1 | reverse complement strand
AGAACTCGGCCCATGGCGCGATGCGGGCCATCGCTAGGTTGGTGCCGACCTGCACGATCGCCTCGACGGAGGGATCGTTCAGCTCGATCATGGCGTCGCGGAGCTGCTTCTCGCTCACATGCGCGATCAGCATCGGGCTCGCGCATTTGAGGCCCTTCAGGCCCACCACCTCGAAGCCGCAATCGGTGAAGAACTTGCGCACCTGCGCGTCGCCCACCGGCATGTAGGGCGTGATCACGGCGATGCGCTTGATGTCGCCAAAGGCGCGCAGCGCTGCCTGGCAGGCGTCGGAGCCCATCGCGACCTTCACCTTGGCGCGCTCCTCGACTCGCTTCTGCAGCGCCTTGGAGCCGTCGAGTCCGTCCCAGAAGGTCTCGGCCGACATGCCCATGATC
This sequence comes from Rhodoplanes sp. SY1, assembly GCF_046000175.1. NCBI lineage: Bacteria > Pseudomonadati > Pseudomonadota > Alphaproteobacteria > Hyphomicrobiales > Nitrobacteraceae > Rhodoplanes > Rhodoplanes sp. SY1. The sequence goes on along the minus strand of NZ_JBEOMB010000322.1, from coordinate 494 downwards.
AGGTAGTCGGGGCTGCAGGTCATCACCGAGTCGATCGAATCCATCATCGCCGAGCGGATGTTGCCGATCAGGGCGTTGAAGTCGTCGTCGCTCTTCACCGAGTTGTCGGGGATGTCGATGCGCGAGAAGTGGTTGGTCACGCCGACCGGACGCATCGCGTCGTATTCGGGCTGCACCGAGGTGTTGGTGCTGGGGGCGATGACGCCGAACTTCTTGCGGTATCCGAGAGAGTCGACCATGGCGTGTCCTGTGGTGGTCTCGATCAGGGCGGGGGTGTTCAGGCCGTACAGGCGGCAAACAGCGTGGCGCTGTCCATCAGGTCCGCGTATTTCTGGCGCATGTCGAACAGGTTGGCCTCGTGGGGGCCGAGCGCGCGATCACCGACGCAGTCGGTGAGCACGATCGGGCGCAGATTGTGGCCCATCGCGTCCACCACGGTGGCCCGCACGCAGCCGGACGTCGTGCAGCCGGCGACCAGGACCGTGTCGACGCGC
>NZ_JBEOMB010000321.1:0-500 GCF_046000175.1 Rhodoplanes sp. SY1 | reverse complement strand
TCATCACGCCGGCGTTGAGATGCGGCAGCAGGCCGGTCTCGCGCCGCACGAGGTCGGCCATGGCGGCGAGATAATCGAGCGTGGTGGCATGCCCGAGCCGCTCGAGCTCCTCGCGCGCGACGCGGTAGCGGAGCTCCGGCTTGTCGCCGAGCGTGAACAGCGCCTCCTGGCAGCCGGCCGCCGCACCCGCGCGGGCGATGCCGAGCACCTCCTCGGGCGTCAGATAGGCCGCCTCGCCGCGCCGCGGCGGATGCGCGAAGGTGCAGTAGTGGCACGAGTCGCGGCACAGCTGGGTGAGCGGGATGAACACTTTTCTCGAATAGGTGACGCGGTCGCCGAAGGCGGCATCGCGCACCGCTGCAGCGGCGCGCATCAGCGCCGGCCCGGGCTCGATCCCGACGAGCAGGTGCGCCTCGTCGGCACCGAGCGTCCGCGGCGCGCGGCCGAGTGCCGGAAGATCGAGAGCCTTCAGCTCGAAATTCTGGCTCATCGTCCCGCCT
>NZ_JBEOMB010000320.1:0-1860 GCF_046000175.1 Rhodoplanes sp. SY1 | reverse complement strand
CGCCTCGGAGCTGATCTCCTCGATCAGTTGCGGCGGCGGCAGCTGCGACAGGTCGATGTCGACGAAGCGGTCCATGGCGTGTGCGGCCCCTACCCGAACCGGATGGCGCGGTCGTTCACCGTCATGGCGACGGTGCGCTCGCCTTCCGGCGTCGGGTCGCCGAGGTGCCCCCGCGGCATGTAGGCCCCGTAGATCGTGAAGCCGAGGCCGCCGAGGCGGGCCTGCTCGGCCGACGCGGCGATGCCGATGCGGGTGATGCGATAGCGCGGCTCCCAGGTGTCGATGGCGATCGCCACCGCGGTCCAGAAGCGCAGCACGGTCGACGGCACCAGCTTCTCGCCGAGCAGCTTCGGAATGTCCGACCCGAACCAGCGGCGCAGCACGCGGCTGCCGAACCGGGTGGAGAAGATCACCTCCAGGCTCTGCAGCACGTGATCCCAGCCGGAGAGGATCCGGCCGGTGCGGCGGTCGATCCCGGTGCCGGGCTGCGGTGCGACGAGACCCATGCCGATCCTCGATCGCGGCTCAGACCGTCACGAAATCCGTGTACTCGCCGCCGTACCCGACCACGTCGAACGGCGTCTCCGCATCGCACGAGACCAAAAGCCCGTAGCTGGGCTGGAGGTGGATCGGTCCGCACAGGCGGGCCGCGTCGAGATCGACGGCACCGTAGGGCGGCGCGCTCTCGTGCGGCGCGACCGCGAAGGGCCGCGTGCCGGCCGCGATCCGCTCCTCGTGAATCAGGAACACGCCACGATCCGGCGCATCCATGTGCACCCGCACGTGACAGTCCGCGGCGATCTCGGCCAGCGGCTGGATGCGGATGCGGTCGATCTCGACGCCGGCATGATACTCGCGGACGACCTGCCCGGACGGGCCGAGAGCCAGGACGGGCGAGGCCCGCACCATGAGCACGGCGGCACCGGCAGCCCGCAGCGACACGGGATAGGACTTGCGAACCTCGATGTTGTTGCGTCCCACCGTCAGACCCTCGCAAACACCCGGGCGGCCGGCCCGGCGACCGTGACGACCCGCTTCGTCGCCTTGTCGAGCACGGTCTTGCCGTCCGTCTCGATCTCGTCGGCTTTCGCCGAAATCTTCTTGCGGGTGAGCCGCAACTTGGACTTGCCGACCTCGATGTCGAGGCCGCCGTCCTTCCACGTGATCTTGGCGTCACCGACCATGACGACGTGACTGTCCGCCTTGCGGGTGACCCGCATCTTGTCCCAGGCGACGACGTGCTCGTCGCCCTTGTCGGACGGCGACTTCGCCTTCTCGTGCCAGGTGAACGGCAGAAGCACGGCTTGGCGGACCTCGCCGTTCGGCGCGAACATCGTGAGCTGCTGACCGACGAACGGGGGCGAGTGATGCTTGAGCCCCTTGCCCTTGCCGTTCTCGCCGTCCGGACCCGCGAACTGCGCATAGGGCACCCAGGCGGATTTCACCGGTGTCCCGTCGCGCTCCCCGATCTCGATGCGGGCGCGCTGCTTCTTGGGATCGACATCCGTCACCTTGCCGTGGCGGATCGTGTTGTCGACGCGCCGCTCCATGTCGGCGATGCGGGTCTTGAGTGCGACGATCTCGCGGATCAGCTCGCGGATCGCGGAATCCCGCGTGCTCACGGCGCGGCCTCGTCCAGCGTGACCGGGGTCCCGACCTCTCCGACCCGAAACGTCGCGGCACCCTCGACCGGCACGGCGAGGACGGTGCCGCGATCGGTCGCCTCGACCTCGCCTTCGGTCACGGCCGGAGCCGGGTCCGTCGCGGTTTCGGCCGCCGCGAGCCCGATCGCCCGGATGCCGCCGAGCGACAGGCCGAGCGCCTGCTTGGCCTGTAGCCAGCTCGGCGCCGCCGGCGACG
>NZ_JBEOMB010000319.1:0-592 GCF_046000175.1 Rhodoplanes sp. SY1 | reverse complement strand
CGCCAGGCGCGGTCGATGCACGGCACCCGCAATCTCGGGCGCTACAATCTCCTGAATCCTCCGGCCGGGAACGCGAGCCGGGCGGCCGGGGCCGGCCTGCTCGCCACCGGAGCCAAGGGGCTCGCCGTGGTGGGGGGCGGCTATCTGGCGGCCCGGACGGCGGGCCAGGGCTTCAAGGACTATGCCGACGTCGAGCGCCGGCTCACCCGCATCATGATCACGGCCGAGGCGACGCGCCGCGAGATGGACGGTGTGCTCGGCGACCTGGAGGGCCTCGCCAACCGGACCGCGACGCCGCTCGACAAGGTCGTCGGCGGCCTTGACACGCTGGTCCAGCAGGGCCGCAACCTGAAGGACAGCCTCGCCTTTCTGCCTGCCGTGGTGCGCTCCGCCCAGGCGTCGGGCGCCGAGGTCGACGACATCGCCAAGACGGCCGACGCGATCTCGACGCACCTGAAGGTCGGTGCGAGCGAGATGCAGACCGCCTTCGACATCCTGCAGGCGGGCGGCAAGGCGGGGCAGTTCGAGCTGAAGGACATGGCCCGGTACCTGCCGTCGATGCTGCCGGCCGCCAAGGCGCTCGGCATCACCG
>NZ_JBEOMB010000318.1:0-670 GCF_046000175.1 Rhodoplanes sp. SY1 | reverse complement strand
TCCCCCGCCGCCGGCCGCCTGGGCCGAGGTGCGGGCCGTGGCGGCCGCGCCGTCACCGGTCGGGGTCGGCGAGACCGGCGACGACCGGTACGAGGCCGACGGATATGGGGCGGAGCGCTACGACACGCGGCCGGTCGCCGCTTATGGCGGACGCTCCTTCGCCGACCCGTCCTTCGGACCGGCCGACCCGCCGGAGCCGCCCAACACGCTCGACTGGCGCCGCGCCCGCTCGATCGACGAGGGCACGACACCGGCGCCGGATCGACCGCCGCCGGCGAGCCGCTCCGGCCGCCCGGGCGGGCGCTGACGCTAGAGCATCTTCGGATGTGATGAGCGGCCCCGACTGCCGCGCGTCCCCGCGACGGCGCTACGGGATTCGCGCAGCCCGTACCGCCCACCGCGGCGTCATGCGCGGGCTCGACCCGCGCATCCATCACGTTCGTCTGAAAGCGTTCTGTCGCAGAGGGATGGATCGCCGGGTCGAGCCCGGCGATGACGTCGGAGGGAGCGGCCGGCGTGATTGCCTCTGACTGAAACTTCGCAGCTTTTAGAGCTGTGTGCATCCCGTAACGCGAAGGCGGGGACGAGCGGCGCGTTCAAACAGCGCCAGCGGCGAGAACCCGCGCGAACGAGCGCTCGACGGCGCTGCGTGACAGATCGCGGGTGATGA
>NZ_JBEOMB010000317.1:0-585 GCF_046000175.1 Rhodoplanes sp. SY1 | reverse complement strand
CGAGAGGAGGGATATCGCGAGAGGAGGAATGGAGTGGAGGCCACGGCCGGAATTGAACCGGCGTAAACGGTTTTGCAGACCGCTGCGTAACCACTCCGCCACGTGGCCTCGGGGCGAGCCGCCACGTCGTGGCAGCCGCACCGCCGCACTCCGGCAGGACCGGAGTCGGCGAGCGCATGTTTAGCGCCGCCTGCCGAACATGCAACCCCGCAATCGCAGCAGATCGGCGCGTCGGCGCGGTCCGTGCTCCGCCGCGGGCAGCGCGACGGTCACAGATCGGAGCGCGTCCAATCCCGCCCTTGACCGTGACGGCGAGGGCGGGCCACACTCCGTAAAATTCCAGATACGACGATGCGCGGACCGGTGCCTCAGCGGGCGCCGTCGCCCGCATCGGACCGGGCCGTGTCGGAGGTGCCATGCCTGTCGTGTCGATGACCGTGAACGGCAAGCCCGTGCGGGCCGAGGTCGATTCGCGCACCCTGCTGGTCCAGTTCCTGCGCGAGACGCTGCGGCTGACCGGCACGCATGTCGGCTGCGACACCTCGCAATGCGGCGCCTGCGTCGTGCATGTCGACGGCCTCGCGG
>NZ_JBEOMB010000316.1:0-508 GCF_046000175.1 Rhodoplanes sp. SY1 | reverse complement strand
ACAGCGAGACGTGGTCCGGCACCGCCTTGGGCCAGCCGACGGCGCCGAAGAAGATCGCGTCGTGGCCGCCGACCTGCTGCTTCCAGTCTTCCGGCATCATGCGGCCGTACTTGAGATAGTAGTCGCACGAAGAGAAGTCGAACCAGTCGAGCTGAAGCCCGAAGCCGTGCCGCTTGGCGACCTTCTCGAGGACGCGGACGCCCTCCGGCACAACCTCCTTGCCGATGCCGTCGCCCGGAATCACGGCGACCCGATAGGTGTTCCTCATGCCTCGCCTCCGGCGGCCGGCGCCGCCCGTGTGTGCTGTCGGGGGATGTCGCGCGTCGAGAGCCGCGAGGGTGGCGGCAGCGCCGAGACGCCGTCAATCCCCGCGTCGGCAGCTCCGCCTCTCGCTCGGCGCGCAGCCGCACCGGCTGGTTGACGCAAATCAAGGCCCGCGCGGGGGGTGGTCATAAGCTTTCGAGAGGTTGCACGCGGTCGGTGCTGTCGGCGAAGCAGACGGAGGGTG
>NZ_JBEOMB010000315.1:0-1077 GCF_046000175.1 Rhodoplanes sp. SY1 | reverse complement strand
GGCCCCAAGTTAATCAAACCAAACATAGCTTCATAAGCCCGAGAAACCCACCTCGTCGAGCTATGAGACTTAACGAGCGCGTTCGAGCTGGTTCGTGGCGAGGTCATAGGTTGATCCCGGATCAAAAAATGTAGGCGGGCCACGCACCGGTCGCTCGGAGCGTGGTCTCGAACCGGGTCTGAACGGCGGCTTCTGCGATACATGTCGAAGTTGGTGCGCGCCGCTCCGGCTGCGCTTGGTTGAGTGGGCTGCGGGGGCTGGATTGGACGTGAAGGGACAGACAAGCGAGCCCCCGTCTGGGTCTATGCACTTTGGTGCTACTTGATCATGGCCGTGTCAAAATCCGACCGGTCGCGCACGTCGACCATGGATCAACGTGGGATCAACGTGACGTTCACTGGCGCGAATTCGGACTAGGCGAAACTCAGCCCGACCTTGTATTGGGGGGCTGTTGCGCTCCGCCAGCTCGTTTGTTCTTCTCGCCATACGGCTCCCCGGATCGCCTCCGAGCAGTGAAACACGGGCCTGATGCCAACGCGAGCGGAGTCTTAAACTGTCGTATTGCAGGAATCGCGGCGGCCGCCATCGAATATTTGCGGCTTGCAAGCCGACCGGTGGACAGATTAAGGCTGCGGGCCGACGTGGCCCATGCTTGTTGTCGATGCGGATCGGGCGGTGTATTCGTAACGCGTTCGAGAGGTCCGTCGTCCACCCACCGGCGGAGAGTTCACCGGCGCGACGATAACGGCGCGCTGTTGTTGCGGCTGGCATTGGGCCGACTTCGCCGGCAACGCGACGACAAAACACAAATCTGGAAGCGGGCTCGTGAAAGCTGTCGCTGTTCAACTGCGAAACCTTGTCGGTTTGCTGATCGAAGTCGTCGTGCTGCTGTCGCGACGTTATGTGAAGTCCCGGTTCGATTCGAGGCCTGCTGTCCGGGTCGTCGACGGTCCGGTATGGCTCGGCGATCTGGCCATCGGGCTCGGGGGGATTCCGCCAGAGGACATCAAGGTCCAGGTCGACCGGTGTCCTTACACGTGCCCGGCCCGTGCGGCTGCCGGCGCGGCGAGCCCGGGC
>NZ_JBEOMB010000314.1:0-846 GCF_046000175.1 Rhodoplanes sp. SY1 | reverse complement strand
GACGCCGGCGGCACCGGCGCCGCATCCGTGAAGGCGACCGGCGTGAACAGATCGGGCGTGCGGAGGTCCTCGGGGATGCCGCGCGCCTTCGCCTGGCGCGCCCAGTCGTCCGCCGTGTAGGACGCCATATAGGCCGCGGCCGCGGCCAGATTGTAGACCCGGCAGTCGAGGAAGTGATTGCCGACGCCGGAGCGTTCCTTCCACACCTTGCGCAGGCGGCCCCGGTAGCGCTCGTCGGCCAGATACTCGGACGTGAGCTGCTTGAAGTAGTTCTCGTCGAGGAACGTGCCGAAGTGGCAGAAGCCCGACGGATACTGCGCGACGCCGCCCTCGAACTTCGCCTCGCGGGTCAGGTACGTGTAGTGCTTGGCCTTGAGGTCGTAGGTACCGACCACCCGCACCTTCACGCCGCCCTTGATCTTGCGGCCGCGGTAGTCGACGTCGACGTCGGTCGCGGTGCCGAGCGGCGGTCGGTTCCAGCCGTCCTCGCCCTTCACGGCCTTCGTGCCGGGATGGCGGCGCGTCCACTCGTAGACGGTGTGGGTGCGGTAGCCGGAGTCCACCAGGAACTCGTCCGGCCGCCAGCGATTGCCCCACGCGTCCGGCCAGTCCTTCGTGAACACCTCGGTCAGCGCCAGCCAGGCGCCCTCGTCCACATCCGTCGTCGAGCCGTCGAGATAGTCGGCGTCGACCACCCAGGTCTGCCGGTCGGGCGCGTGCGCCAGCACCTCGTAGTAGATGCCGCGCATCTGGACGTCGCAGCCGATCGTGAGCAGCAGCGCGCCGGGCGGGACCTGGCCGCGCCGGTAGTCCTCGCGCCGCTGCATCAGGATGGCGTGATCGGTC
>NZ_JBEOMB010000313.1:0-648 GCF_046000175.1 Rhodoplanes sp. SY1 | reverse complement strand
CGCTCGCGGTCGCGAACGCCCGCAAGGACCGTTACGTCGGCCATCCGGACGCCAAGTACTTCCTGCGGGGCTGGAGCAATCGGCTCGGCGACGTGATGTCGATCGCCCTGCGGGGAACCGGAGCGATCTGGTCGTTCTTCGGAGGCGCCGGCAATGTGGCCGGAGGAACGCAGGACCAGGACAGCACGGGCGATGCGGCCAACACCGGGTTGGTCCGGCCGGTGATCGAGGATGTCGACCTGCAGGTGCTGCTGATGACGGTCGGCCTCTACGACGGGGACCTCGACGGCCTGTTCGGCCCGAGATCCGTGGACGGCATGAACCGGTATCTGGCCCGGCGCAGCGCCGACATCGCCGGTGATTGGAGCCGCTGGTCGCCCGCGCGGCGGAAGATCGCGCTGGGCCAGTTCCTGTGCAACGACACCGACAACGACGCCGGGCGCATCGACGGCCTGTTCGGTCCGCAGACCGAGTTCGCGTTCGACCAGTTCAATCGGATGAAGCTGCGTCTGCCGCGCGAGAAGTGGCGCGACCTGATCGACCAGCTTCCGACCCCCCCGGCGACGATCACGACCTGGCCGCGGGAGAGCGAGATCCAGGCGATGTCGTCGGTTTTCGGCTCGCTCGGCAGCGGCTGCGCCGTCGTTC
>NZ_JBEOMB010000312.1:0-911 GCF_046000175.1 Rhodoplanes sp. SY1 | reverse complement strand
CCGCGTGGTGAACTCGCTCGCGTTCCTGCCGCAGCGGCGAGAGCGGGTGCTCTTCGTGGCGACGCGGACGGATTGCGATCCCGCCGACGTTCTGCTGGCGGACGATCACGCGCCGAGCGAGCGCACCACGATGCTCGACACCCACGCGCACGGATTCTACTGGACGGAGGGCATCCGTGGACTCGGCTGGGCGCCCGACGCGGTTCCGACACTGAAGAACGGCTCGACGGTCGGCATCGCCTCACCGCCGGCGATCCTGATGCCGAGCGGCGACGTGATCACGCCCGATATCCGCGACGCCGAGCGCCTCCAGGGCTTTCCGACCGACTGGACGAGACCCGCGGCATCGGTCGGACGGGCGTCGCTGCGGTGGTCCCTGGTCGGCAACGCCGTGACGGTCCCGGTCGCGGCTTGGCTGGGCCGCAGGCTCGCGGCGCCGGGCCGGTACGACACCTCGCGCGACGCCTCGCTCGGGGCGGACGGGCACTGGCCCAAGGCGGCGCGTTTCGACGGCGAGACGCGTCGCCTGGTGGAGATCGGGACCTTTCCGGTGCGCCGCGCCCGCCCACCCCTCGCCGACTTCCTGCGCCACCCCGGCAAGCCGCTGTCGGTGCGCGCCACGCGCGGCTTCCTCGAGCGGACGGAACGCAGCCGACTGCGCTTTCCGCCGGGCTTCTTGGAGCGCGTCCGACTCCACCTGGAGCGGATGGAGGATCGCGCCGGCCTCGCCCGCGCCGACCGGCTTCCGGCGCTCGCGGCCGCGTTCTGGCGCACGACACGCCACAGGCGATCCGCGCCGCCGCGTCGTTGATGGCGCGCTGTGCCTCGCCGGGGCGCGGTGAAGGGGTCGGTTGGACGCGCGCAGAACGATCGACTACAGTCCCGCCGGCCGCCGCTCCGGGCCTTCAGCG
>NZ_JBEOMB010000311.1:0-670 GCF_046000175.1 Rhodoplanes sp. SY1 | reverse complement strand
GGCAGCGCGGGCGGAGGTTGCGGAACTGCAACACTCGTGCAGGAAGCGGAGGCTCCGGTCCGATCGGTTCGCAGCGCCGTGTGCCCGGCGCCGACCGGTCGGAACGTCCGCGCAAAGAACGTTGCCGATCTGCGAAGGTTCTCTTCGACATGTTTCTTGTCGAATTTCGTCTTCCGGAGACCTGAAACTGGTCTTTCGAGCTGTCCGGCGTCGCATCGCTCGGCGATGGCTCGAGACGGCGATGCCAACGCGCGAGAACGTCCGTTGCTCGATATTTGGTACGGTGTTCTGCTTCGATGCGCGTCTTCGAAAAATCGATCTCGTCCATTGTCGTTGACAGTCGGCGGTGTCCAGCAAAGAATACAATCATTGTAGATCATCGATCATCGACGCGGGCCGGCAGTCGGTCGCGTCGCGCCACGACCGCTACCAGTGCGATCGACCAGACCCTCGGCCGGACGGGATCTCCGGCGTCGAGTAGGCGCGACGGCGTCGACACCCTTCGCGATCCGGCTCGCCGGACGCGAGACCGCCGCGGCGACGACCGCCACGGCGCAACCGCCCGCCCATGCATCGTCTCGGCGGGCTCTATCGGAGAGACTGAAGATGGCTGAATCGACCAGAAGCCTGTCGGGCCTGACCGAAGAGGAAGCGCTCGAGTTCCACGCCC
>NZ_JBEOMB010000310.1:0-1133 GCF_046000175.1 Rhodoplanes sp. SY1 | reverse complement strand
TGCCACGAAACGATAATACAACCTCACCGGTTTTTTGATTTCTATAGACAGCGGCGTAGAAGCCGGATGCGGCAACTGAAGGAATTTCGGAAGCCTTCCCCGCTTCCCTGTACACGTCCTGCCACTCTACCCGGCTCCAGCCTGCTACACTCGTCGTACCCGGGCTGTTATAAACGTCTTCAGCGAGCCGCGCATATGGGAGAACTTCTTCAGCCGTACGGGCGTCAATAACCAGGTCTTCGGCCGGGATGCCCAAGGAAGACAAAAGTAACAGACATAGGGAAACTGTTGGCAACAGCACCCATGAAAGTGGGTTCATCGGCTGCCTCGGAGAGCCTTGAAGTCCGGTCTGCCACTCAACTTGAACACGATACTCCCATTTCCTAGGCTCCACCACAACTGGTTGTCGTGATGCGCACGGACAACCCGGCTAGGCCAATCAGAGTATCTTGTAATCCTGTGATGCATCAAAACAGCGAAACACAGAAAAGAGGCGACGTTCGCTGTCACCGTCCGATGCTCATGACGGATCAGCGCCTTCGGCCCGCGTTTTTTGGGCCGTCTCCGCGAAGTATTCCGCCGGTCACGCCGGGGCGCGCCCGCAGGCGCAGTCGACCACGGACCGGCGCAAGATGCATTCGGTGAGGCGCAGTCCAGCCGCCGGGGCGAAGGCGAAAAAGGGCTCGTAATCCGCTCGCACCTCGTCATCGATGCGATCACCCCTCGTCGCCGACGAGCTCGCGCACGACCTCCTCCAGGCTGTCGCGTTGTTGGCAGCGTCAACATGGACTGAGTCGAAAGTCGCCGTGGGAGCTGGCTAACTCGGTGATCGCTGCGCTGTTTTCTGTGTGGGCGGCCGCGCCAATGGCGCTGCTTCTTGACGTGCACGCCCGCCACTGGCCGCGGTCTTATGAAACCCGGCAACGGAACGAGAACGGGCGGTGGGGGGATCGAATGTAGCGGACCTCCGCTACACATCCCGTCGCTGCTATGCCGTGAAAGACGGACCGACCTGCGGAGGACTCCAGCGTCCCCCTCCGCGGCCAATCAATGTCCCGTTCGGTGCGGTGGCGCGGCCGGCGGAAGTTCCGGCGACATCACTCCGGTGGTCAGCATCAGTTCGAGCCGCGACT
>NZ_JBEOMB010000309.1:0-508 GCF_046000175.1 Rhodoplanes sp. SY1 | reverse complement strand
CGGCGAGCGCGCTGTGCGGCAAAGGCACCGCGACCTGATGGCCCATGTAGCCGGGGTGGTGCAGGCGCGTCGAGGCGGCGAGGTAGTCGGCGAGAAAGCGGCGCAGCCGATCGCCGGTGAGGCCGCCCTCGGCGATCAGCCTGTCGAGCTCGAGGGTCTTCGCGAGATCGAGAAGGGCCGGCTGGCGGATCACCGGGCCCTCGCGTCGGTAGGCCCGCTCGGCGTGGTCGGCCATCGCATCCACGGTGATCGCCGCGTCGGCGCGAAATCTCATGGCGTCCTCGACCGCAGCGTTGCGGGTGCCCTCACTCCGGCAGCGGGATGGACTCGCTCTCGCCCGGGACGGTGGCGAAGCGGCCGGCCTTCCAGTCGGCCTTGGCGGTCTCGATGCGGTCCTTGCGCGACGAGACGAAGTTCCACCAGATGAAGCGCGGCCCGTCCATCGGCGCGCCGCCCAGGATCGCGAGGCGCACCGGCGTCAGCGCCGTGACCGTGATGCGGTCGCCGG
>NZ_JBEOMB010000308.1:0-519 GCF_046000175.1 Rhodoplanes sp. SY1 | reverse complement strand
CTGGCGGTCGCGGCCCCGCGCAGTTGGACCGACACTCGCAATCGTTCCGCGAGCAAGTCGCCCCGTCGAAGCCCTTCGCTCGATCGGCTCGCGTGCCGCGGTCTGTGATCGTCGCAGCCTCGACGAGCTGAAAGCATCGCACAAGATCGAAATCGTCATGGCCCGGCGGGACCCCGGGACGAGCCGGGCCGGTACGAGCCGGGCCATGACGGCGGTGGAACGTCGAGGCCGACGAAGGCGGCGTGACCTCCGACTCGTGTCGCGCGGATCACGCCGGCTGCGGCTGCAGGGCCGGGTAGTCCGTGTAGCCCTTCGCGTCCCCGCCGTAGAAGGTCGCCTGGTCGGGCGCATTCAGCGGCGCGCCGCGGCGCAGGCGCTCGACCAGATCCGGGTTGGCGATGTAGGCCTTGCCGAAGGCGACCAGATCGGCGCGACCGTCCGCCACGGCCGCCTCGGCGAGCGCTGGCGTGTAGCCGTTGTTGGCCATGTAGGCGCCCTTGAAGGCGCGGCGCAGCGCCG
>NZ_JBEOMB010000307.1:0-910 GCF_046000175.1 Rhodoplanes sp. SY1 | reverse complement strand
AGGTACGGTTCAGCCCTTGATTGCATCGACTGGAAGCACCACCGTGCCAAATCTTGAGGAAGTATTCCGGCTGTCCGGAGTGCCCACATACACGTTTGTGAAACCATCGCGATTCGACGAGATCACGGTATCAGTCCGAACCCCAGGCAGATGCCTAGTCGTCGAAGGGCCTTCAGGAATCGGGAAAACAACAACAATCACCCGAGTTCTGGCAGATTTGGGCCATTCGAAATCCGCAACATTTCTTAGCGCCCGAAAGCCCGCCGACCTCGAGCTAATAGAGGCTCTTCCCGATCTGGGCGAGATCGGGACGGTAATAGTCGATGATTTTCACCGACTTGAAGACAGGATAAAGCTCAAACTTTCTGATTTCATGAAAGTACTCGCAGATGCCGGAGAGGACGATTCTAAACTTATATTAATTGGAATTAATCAGGCGGGACAACAGCTTGTGAAATTTGCCCATGACATAGGGCTCCGGATCGATGTGTTCCGACTGGAAGCAAACGCAAAAGAACTGGTTGAGGAAGTAATTTCCTTAGGCGAAGCCGCTTTGAATATTTCCATTCCTTCGAAATCGGATGTTGCCGACAGAGCACAAGGTAGCTTTCAGCTCGTGCAACTGCTTTGTCATAAGTTGTGCGTTCTGGATAAGCTGACCGGGACCGCCGCGGATACGACTGTCGTCAAGACTTCAATCAATGTTGCTGTGGAAGATGTTATGATTGAGCTTGGCAGGCAATTCAAAGATGTAACGCTGACATTCGCCAGGGGATCGAAACTTCGCAAGGAAGGACGGGCACCGTACCTGCACATCTTGCGCTGGCTATCAGAAGGCGAAGAATGGTCTTTAGATTTAGGCGAAGCAATGAACTCGCACCCTACCATGAAAGGAAGCATTGGGCAGGTC
>NZ_JBEOMB010000306.1:0-657 GCF_046000175.1 Rhodoplanes sp. SY1 | reverse complement strand
GCCGAAGCAACGGCAGCCCGAATGCGGCCATCACTCCGATTCGCGTCATAGTCAGCCACTGTAATCCCGGAAAGATCACTCGGCAGATGAAGGTCAACGTAATTGCGCGGCTTGATTATGAAACAACGGCTGCGCCCCAGGGAGCCAATCGCAAGCCCAAGCTCAAAGATAACATTGTCTCGAACCACCGGACTTGAAGCGCCCCTAATCCTAACAATGTCGTCAGCCTCAAAAACAAATATACAGAAGTCTGTATTCGCAATTTCACTAGTAAGCGATTCGAGCGTAGATTTTGTCAGCTCAAATACACCCTGATTCCAAACAGTAACTTCAGCGTCTCGATCCAATTCTTGTTGGATCGCTTGAGCTACATCTAACCGTTCGCCTGAAGATCCAATAAATAACCGAGGCCTCATTTTCAATCCTGCCACAATGCTGCTATTGGTCGCCAGCAGTTCAGGACCTGCATACTTACAGTTTTCCGTGCGGATGTCTAGCACCTCCCGATCTGGTTGCGAGCCTTTTAAGCATGGTTTGCATGGGGCGTTTGTTACCCCTGATCGGCGGACCGAATGACGATCTTGCGCTGGTGCGGCCAATTGGCTGGTGCCGCCTGTTAGCGCACCAACCTCGGGAACTCGAACGCGAAAGCGATCC
>NZ_JBEOMB010000305.1:0-1450 GCF_046000175.1 Rhodoplanes sp. SY1 | reverse complement strand
TCCATCCGCGGTCGCAGGCCGCGGTCGCGGACCATCTCCGGTCCGCCACGGGAAAACGACGAACGGGCCCGACCCTGTTCGGCGTGCCGTGCGAAGATGCCCATCGACGCATAGGGATTCGAGACGGGTCGGCCGGGAACCTCATAAGCGCCGCATAAGCGTCCGGCCCGCGGCCCGGGCGGTCCCGCGGCCTCCGACGGGCGGCCGGTCTTTATGGAATTCCTATGCGGCGGCTCGGCGACCCCACTCGAATTCATACGGGCCCGCATGCCATCTGACATGCGTCGGCTGCGCAGGTCGACACGCACCGACCGGCGCGCCTTCGACGAAGCAGGATGCGGACGCGCGCCGCCGCCGCCGCGCCAGGAGCAAGATCCATGATGGACGTCGTCGTGCTCGCGATCGGCCTCGGCCTGCTCGGCCTGACGATCGGCTACGCCTACGCCTGCGAGTGGCTGTGAGGAGGACGCCCCGATGATCGTCGACTATTGGCTCGGCGCCGTCGTGACCGCCGGTCTCCTCGTCTATCTCGGCTTCGCATTGCTGAAGCCGGAGCGATTCTGAGAGCGCCGCCATGACCCTGATCGGATGGATCCAGATCGCGATCTTCTGCGCGATCGTCGTCGCGCTGACCAAGCCGCTCGGCTGGTACATGACCCGCGTGCTCACGGGTGAATGGACGCCGTTGTCGCCGGTGCTGCGGCCGCTCGAGATCGCACTCTATCGCGTGTCCGGCGTCGACGAGACGCGCGAGCAGCACTGGCTGACCTACACGGTCGCGATGCTGCTCTTCCACGTCGCCGGGTTCCTGCTGCTCTATGCGCTGTTGCGCCTGCAGGGCCTGCTGCCGTTCAACCCGCAGGACATGACGGCGGTGCCGCCCGAGCTGTCCTTCAACACCGCGGTCAGCTTTCTCACCAACACCAACTGGCAGAACTACGGCGGCGAGAGCACGCTGTCGTACCTCACCCAGATGGCCGGCCTGACCGTGCACAACTTCGTCTCCGCCGCGACCGGCATCGCCGTCGCGTTCGCGCTGATCCGCGGCTTCGCCCGCGGCTCGGCCCGGACGGTCGGCAACTTCTGGGTCGACCTCGTCCGCTGCACCCTCTACGTGCTGCTGCCGATCTCTTTCGTCCTTGCGCTGGTCCTGGTGTGGCAGGGCATCCCGCAGACGCTCGGGCCCTCTGTCGAGGCCACAACCCTCGAAGGCGCCAAGCAGACGATTGCCGTGGGCCCGGTGGCCTCCCAGGTCGCCATAAAAATGCTCGGCACCAACGGCGGCGGCTTCTTCAACGCCAATGCGGCGCATCCGTTCGAGAACCCGACCGCATTGTCGAACCTCGTCCAGATGGTGGCGATCTTCGCGCTCGGCGCGGCGCTGACCAACGTGTTCGGCCGCATGGTCGGCGACCAGCGCCAGGGCTGGGCGCGTGCTGGTCGCCATGGG
>NZ_JBEOMB010000304.1:0-678 GCF_046000175.1 Rhodoplanes sp. SY1 | reverse complement strand
GCTCGGCATCTTCGGCGGCGGTGATCGCATGGAGGTGATCCACGGCGACGCGTACTATCAGAGCTACATCTGCCGCATCCCGCGCTCGACCATCGAGCTCGGCGTCACGAAGCGGCTCGACTTCGTCGACGGCATGATCTTCCCGTTCGTCTGCGACGTGATCCGCAACCTCTCGGGGATGTGGAAGATCATGTTCCCGAACGTGTGGTCGAAGTTCTTCGACACGCCGCAGAACTTCGATCCGCAGATCGGCGGCACTTATTACGTCCAGGAGCTGATCGAGCTGCGCGAGGGTCTGGAGACGCTCACCGGCCGCACGATCACGGACGAGGATCTCAATCGCTCGATCGCGCTCTACAACGAGAACCGTCGTCTGGTGCGCGAGGTCTATGCGTTCCGGGCGCGGGCGCCCTGGAAGGCGCCGACCTCCGAGGTCTATCTCCTGATGCGGGCGGGCCTGTTGATGGAGGTCGAGGAGCACAATCGCCTGCTCGCGGCCTATCTGGTCGCCGCCGAGGCGGAAGACCGGCCGAAGCGCGACAATGTGCGCATCGCGATCTACGGGTCGTTCTGCGAGCAGCCGCCCCTCAACCTGATCAAGTCGGTCGAGATGGCCGGCTGCTACGTGGTCGAGGACGACTACGCGCTCGTGAACCGCTTCCTCACCCAGGACGTGCC
>NZ_JBEOMB010000303.1:0-1231 GCF_046000175.1 Rhodoplanes sp. SY1 | reverse complement strand
GCTCATCATGCCCGTACACAACCCGTAAAAATCCACCCGAAACCAGTAGAGTCGCGACCTCTGAAAGCAGAGTTAATGACAGCCGGTTTCGACGTGTCGCGCGGGATGGTTCCGTATATGGGCACGTAGAATTACGACGTCACGCCTAGCCCGAGAACATCCTGAACAAAGGATGAGCCGGATGTGGATGTTTCGATTCGTCCGGGATGACGACCGCGACGGCGTGCGGGACGTGACGGCGCGGGCCCGCCGCGCGCCTGCGACGCGCCTTCGCCTCAGAGCTTGCGCCAGATCGTCCGCAGCAACGCCTTGAACAGTTGCGAGCGCGACCGCTGGAGCGCATCGAGCTCGCCGCGCAGCGTGTCACGCGCGTTCATCAGCTTGTTGAGCTCGCGGTCCGACACGGCGAGGAGGTCGTCGAGACCGGTGCCGGGCGCGCCGGAGCCGGCGCCGGAGGCGCCTGCGGCGCGGCGGGCGAGGCTCAGCAGCGGCGCGTCGCCGTATGTCACGCCGGGCGGCGCGAAGCCGCGGGCGTAGCGGGTGCCGAAATGCTCGATCGACAGGAAGAACGGATCGGGCGCCGCCGACTGGTAGACATCGAAGGCCCGGCACAGCGACAGCGTCATGGCGCTCTCCAGCGGCCCGGCGAACGACCCGTCGCGGTCGTAGAACCACGGCGTGTCGACCCAGCGGCGGAGCTGCGCGTCGCTGACGAAGAAGCCGCCGACATGTGGGTTGCGGGGCGGCGCGAAGCTCTGCTCGCGGTCATGGAAGCGGCCGGCGAGGCGCTCGGGCGCAGCCGTGCGGCGCATGCCGAGGGCCGTCATCTTGTCGACCGGGATGACGGGCCAGGCCGCCACCATGGCCGGCGTGCCCGAATGGGCCATCTCGTAACGCAGCGGCAGCAGCGCCCGCTCCGGACCGAAGGCGCGCTCGAACCAGGCGAGCTTCTCGAAGAACAGCGGGTCGTGGACGATCATGTCGTCCTCGATCACCGCGTACCAGTCGTAGTGGCCGAGCCGCTCGCGGATGACCCGCTGCGTCTCGTAGCCGAGCTGCATGGGCGGCCCGTCCCACAGCTCCAACGTGTAGGTCGCGGGATCGATCCCGACATGCTCCATGATGCCCTTGCCGGGGACCTGCAGGACCACGATGTCGAGCACCCGCTCGCCCTCGTCGCCCGGGATGCGAACGGCCGCGTCCTCGGCGTGTCGGCGCGGCCCGAAATGGC
>NZ_JBEOMB010000302.1:0-735 GCF_046000175.1 Rhodoplanes sp. SY1 | reverse complement strand
GGGCCGAGACGATCACGCCGGCCCAGAAGCCGGCCTCCCCGTCGGCGAAGGCCATGCCCTTGAGGTTCATGCCGAAGAAGCCGGCGACCAGGGTCGGCGGCAGGAACATGATGGTGACGATGGAAAGGGCCCGCAGATTGCGGTTGGTCTCCTCGGCGAGCTGGCTCGACAGCTCGTCCTGCAGCATGCGGGCGCGGTCGCGCAGCGCGTCGATCTCCTGATCGAGACCGTCGAGGCGCTGCGACAGGCGCACCGCGTCGAGCCGCAGCGCGGGGGCGAGCTCCTCGGGCTCGATCGCCTCGAAGCGGTGGAACAGCGCCTTCAGGCCGGCGAGCTGGCGATGCAGGCGCACCGTGGTGCGGCGGAAGGCGCCGAGCTTGCGGCGCTCGTCGGTGGTCTCGAGATCGAGGATGCGCTCCTCGATGCGGTCCATGTCGAGCGCCAACGTGTCGGCGAGGCGGTCGATGGCGTCGACCACATGGTCGATGACCAGCTCGATCAGGGCCGCGGGCGACTCGACTCGACGGCCGGCGCGCAGCATCTGGCGCACCTCGTCGACGGCGTTGAGGGCGCGGCGCCGGGCGCTCACCAGCACGCGCTCGCGCATGGCGAAATGCAGCAGCCGCAGCTCCTCGGTGACGCCCTCGAACTCGCGGCCGAGATCGGCGATCACGCCGTAGACGCAGTCGCCGTCGACCTGGAGCTGCTGGTGCGTGTCGGGCCCGAGCAGGGCCT
>NZ_JBEOMB010000301.1:0-894 GCF_046000175.1 Rhodoplanes sp. SY1 | reverse complement strand
AAGATGCGCGAGCCGCTGCTGAAAGCGGGCTTCAGCTGGGTGGACAGTATCGACGAGGTGTGAGACGGAGCAGGTCACTCCGGGAAGCCCGGAGTGAGCCTATCTCTTTTTATTTTGGCGGAAAAGCGTTTCAAGGTCTTCTAGGTAAGCCAAGTGATCTTTCGTCCTAAAGGGAGCGGTTGAGTAGTAGATGTTGTCTCCGTATGGGAGCCCTATTCTTCGTTCGAGGGTGAACTTCGATGGACGCAGCGTAGGAGAAAATGTGGAGTCGGAATCGAGAACAAAGGCGGCAGGGCTAATTTCGCCCATGTAAGGGTACGCCGAGAGACGCTTGTTCATCATTTGTCCTGCCGTCGTTATTGGGGCCAGGGCGGAAATAAGATCGAACCCTGCTCGGACCACGATTTGGCTCTCGAAGAGAGTTTTGCTGCTTTTAATGTCGAGTTCTACGAAGCCGAATTCGGCTTTGCTCCAATTGACTAGATCTTCCACGAAGAGGACGAGTTTATCCGCATCTGCTCGGCTTGAGACAATTAGTCCATCGGGGTAAATTGCAAGCTCATTGATGCCGATGTCATTGAATAATCCGATGCCGAATACGGCTGCTTCTTTTGTGAGATCATCGATTGACGAAGGCGGTTTCGAAAATGAATATCGTTGGATAAGCTTTGCGGCGGCTGCCGGCAGAAACAGTTGTCCCGCAGGGCGATACAGTTGGATTAAGTGGACCACCTTTGTGGCCTCAATGGTAATTAGTTCCATGGTGATGAGCCGTTCTGAATGGCCGATCGTGAGTCAACGTGCTGCGAAGCAGAGCCGATTTGGCTAGGAGGAGCCCAAGGAACGCTCGCGGTTTGAGCCTGGGTGCCGCCTCTGCCCAGAGCGCCTGTAATG
>NZ_JBEOMB010000300.1:0-1126 GCF_046000175.1 Rhodoplanes sp. SY1 | reverse complement strand
CCGAGCAGGTTCTGGGCGTCGGTCGCGCCGTCGACCAGCGAGAAGGCGTCGTATCGCTTCAGGCCGACGATGCCGTTGACCGGCTGGTTCGCCCACGAATGGCTCGGCACGCCGGCATACTGGAAGTCGACCCGCACGCCGATGCCGAGGACCCGGGCGGCGCCGTCCTCCTCGACGGTCTGCTCGCCGCGCGCGACCAGGTTCCAGTTGTCGACGCAGATCAGCCGGTCCGAATTGATGGTCTCGCGCCAGTCGATCGCGTCCTGCTTGGTGAGACCCGGGCCGCCGACGACGGCATGCGCCATCAGCTTGGAGCAGATGCCCGGCAGCGCCGCACAGATCGGGTTCGCCTGGGCGACGCCGCCGGAGATCACCACGGTCACGTCGAAGCCGTCGCCGATGACGAAGTCGGTGCCGACGTCGGCGATCGTGAAGCCGATCTGCGACGCATACGCGACGCCGACCGTGGCATCGGCCCCGAAGGTGCCGTCCGGACGTTCGACCGAGAACACGCCGCCGTTCGCCGGCACGGCCGGCGCGACCGTGATCACGAAGGCATCGCCGACCACGAAGTCGGTGCCGCCGTCGGCGATCGTGAAGGTCGGGCCGTTCGGGCTGTTGTAGGCCGTGCCGACCACGGCGATGCCGTCGACCGTGCCGTCCGGACGCGTCACCACGAAGCTGCCGCCGTCGGCGGCGGCGACATGACACGTCGCGCGCCAGGACCCGAGCGGCGCGGTGGCGTCGGCCGAGAGCGAGCCGATCGTGCCGGTGCCGGTGTTGCCGCCGGTCTTGGGAGCGGCGGTCGCCGAGCGCGCCCCGCCGACGCAGCGCACCTTGTAGACACCGGCCTGCACGCCGGTCAGGTGTGCCGGGTTGGCGAGCGTCATGGTGCCGTTGCCGGTGTTGCCGCCGGTCTTCGCGGCCCGGGTGACCACCGGATCGCCGGCCGTGCGGGTGAACCAGCCCGTGTAGCCGGGGGCGCCGATCAGGCGCGGAATGACGCCGAGCAGCTGGCCCGCCTTGAGGAGCGCGTACAGGCCGGTGCCGGCCGCCTGGTCGCCGACGATGTTGGCGATGACGGTCGTGATCGAGGCGTCGTCGGGCACCCGCACCAGCACGACGC
>NZ_JBEOMB010000299.1:0-2099 GCF_046000175.1 Rhodoplanes sp. SY1 | reverse complement strand
TTCGCCGTCACCGAGACGCTCTGGGTGGTCGGCGGCGACCAGCCGGCACCGGTCGGCGCCTGGTTGATCCGCGCGCCGGACAGCACCAGCGCCTTCGCCGTGTTGGTGTAGACGGTGATGCCGAACGAGCCGGACAGGCCCGCCGCCTTGCTCTCGCTCGCCTTGGCGCCAGACACCACCCAGGTGTTCATCAGCTTGGTCGAGACGCCGAGCGTGCCGTCGAGCAGCGTGCCGATGGCGCTGGCGCCGCGGGCCTGGATGTCGGCCCAGACCCCGAGCACCAGATCGGCCGGCTTGGTGAGGAACGGATAGCTCAGCGTCGCGTCGACCGAGACGGTCCCGTAGGCGTCGAGCGTCGTGGCCGTGAACGATCGCCTGCACGTCGTTCTCGTAGACGCCGACCCCGATCGCCAGCGCCACGGCGACGCCGCTCGAGCCCTTCGGCTTCGAAACGTTGGCCTGGGCGAGGAGCTGGGTCTTCTGGGTCACGGTCGCGTCGACCGTGATGTCGCCCTTCGTGGACAGCACGGTGCGGTCGGCTGCGGTCGCGTCGGTGCCGATCTCGGCCCGTACCGTGTGCCCGACGACGTTGACGGCGACGCCGCCGGCCGCGCTGAGCTTGTCGTTCTTGATCGAGGACGTAACCTCCTTGCCGTTCTGGTCGACCGCCGTGGTCTTGCCGGTCGCCGCGGAGGCATCCTTGAAGAACAGCGCGAGGCCGACATCCGGCTTGGTGAGGATGTCGGCGCCGAGCTTGTACTTCGACCAGTTGAACTTGCCGCCCACCTCGGGCTTGGCGATCGACTTGGTCGTCGCGGTCAGGTCCGCCGTGACGGCGATTCCCTGCGTCGTCTTGGTCTCGCCGAGCGTATGATAGTTGCCCGAGCCGACCGAGGTGAGGTTCACGGCCTTGGTGGTGGCGACCGCGGCCGGGTCCGCCACCAGGCGGATGTGGTTCGCGTCGACCACCACGACGTAGTACGTGCCGCCGTCGATCAGTCCGCCGATCTCGCCGTCGGCGACCGTCACGGTCAGCACCAGGCCGTCCGGCTGGGTGATGGTGCGCACCGTCGTGGTGTCGGCCGTGGCGTAGATGATCGTGTCGCCGTCGGAGAGCCCGTGGCCGGCGAGCGCGATCGTGTCGGCGGCCGAATCGACCGCGGTGCTCGGCGCGAAGGACAGGCTGCGCGAGACGAACACCAGGGCGTGCGCCATCGCCTGGGTCGTCGTGCCGAGATCGATCAGCGCGCCCGTGGTCGCGTTGCGGAGCTGGATCGTATTCGCGTCGACGACGTGCACCGTGTACTCGGTCGCCGTGGTCAGCCCCGCGACCACGTCGGTCGCCTCCTCGCCGAGCGTCGAGTAGGTGACGGTCATGCCTTCGGTGAGGCCGTGGCCCTTGATCACCAGGGTGTCGCTCGCCGCCTCGACGCGGGCCAGCACGAGATCGACGGACTGGGCGCCGCGCGTGAAGGTATGGCGGCCGAGAGCCGCGCCCTGGGCGAGCTGGACCAGCGTCCCGGTCGAGTCCTTCAGCTGGAACAGCGAGTCGTCGACCTTGACCACCGTGTAGGTGCCGCCGTCGAGGAGCCCCGAGATCGCGGCATTGCCGTTGGCCGTGTACGTGACGGTGTCGCCGGTCGCGAAGCCGTGGCCGGAGAGCCGGACGGTGTCGTCGGCGGCGCCGATGGCGTTGAGGTCGACGACGATCGAATCGACCACGTCGACCGTGTGGGTCGAGCCCGGGTCGGTGCCGGCGGAGTCGAGGTCGAGCACCGGCGCGGCCGAGAGCTGGATGTGGTCCTCGTCGACGACGATCACGTAGTAGGTCCGGCCGCTGACCAGGCCGCCGATCGCCGTGCCGGCCGTCGTCACGGTCGGCACGCCGTCCGCCGTGAAGCCGCTGCCGTTCAGGGCCGTGTAGACGACCTCCTGGCCGCCGACGAGGCCGTGGTCGGCCAGGTAGATGGTGTCGGTGGCGACGTCGACCGCCGAGGCCGACCCGCCGTCGAAGGCGGCGTCGGCGCCGGTCGCCGCGGCGCCGCCGGCCGAGATCGCGCCGTCGACCCGCGACACCACCGAGGAGAAGTCGAAGGCGA
>NZ_JBEOMB010000298.1:0-468 GCF_046000175.1 Rhodoplanes sp. SY1 | reverse complement strand
TGGCGCAGGCCTCGCGGGACCGCGGCGTCTCGGCGAGCGAGATGCTCGACCCGGCGTTCGCCCGACGGCTGACCGGCATGGCGACCGCCGGGACGGACGGCACGCCGACCCAGGATCAGGACCGCATCTACGGCGTGGTCCAGTTCCCGGAATCGGGCGGACGGCTCGTTGCGGCCGTCGATCGCGGCAAGGCGCTGGCCCGCGTCGAGGACAAGATCGGCCGCGGGGCACTCGTCTCGGCCGGCGCGCTGGCCCTCGCGGTGCTGCTCGCCTTGTCGATCGCGCGCTCCGTCGCCGAGCCGCTGGAGCGACTGACCGACGCCGCCCGCGCCGCGCGACGCTTCCAGGACGCCGACCTGCCGGTGCTGCGCGACTATGCCGAGGTGGAGTCGCTGTCGCAGTCGATGCAGGCCTTGCTTCGCGACAACCGGCATCGCGAAGCGGCGCTGCGCACCGCGCGGGCGGAGG
>NZ_JBEOMB010000297.1:0-599 GCF_046000175.1 Rhodoplanes sp. SY1 | reverse complement strand
GTCTTTCCGGCGCTTCGGTGCGCTCCCGCCCGCCTTGAGGTACCGCTCGACCAACTGTATTTCTGTTTGTTTCCAGGCGAGGGCGGATATCATGGGTGGTGCGGCGCGCGCGACGACCCCGGATCGAGGGCTGGTCTTCGATCTCGGTCTCCACGAGGGACACGACACCCGATTCTATCTCGACAAGGGATTCCGGGTGGTCGCCCTGGAGGCCAATCCGCGGTTTTGCGAGATGGCGCAGGCGTCGTTCGCCGGGCGAGACTGCGCCGTCGTCGCGCGCGCCCTGGCCCGGGAGGCGAACAGCGAAATCACCTTCTACATCCGCGACGATTCGACCGGTTGGAGCAGCCTGTTCCAGGATGTCGCCGAACGTGACGGCCGACCGAGCAAGACGGTCCGCGTGTCGACCACGACGACCTCCGATCTGTTCGACACCTACGGAGTGCCGTACTACGTGAAGTGCGACATCGAGGGCGCCGATGCGATCTTCGTCGCGCAGCTGGCCGAGGATGGCCGGCTTCCACCCTTCGTCTCGATCGAGATCGACGATCTGACCATGGCGGAGCAGCTCCGCGCGGTCGGATACGATCGCTTTCAGA
>NZ_JBEOMB010000296.1:0-945 GCF_046000175.1 Rhodoplanes sp. SY1 | reverse complement strand
TAGCGAGCCGCCCGTCGAGGGCATCCTTGAGCGCGGCGTTGCTCGGCTCGAGCGCCAGTATCTGCCGAGCGTAAGTCACGAAACCTTTGTCGTCATTGCCGGTATCCGCGACGCCGAGCGCAGCCACGAGCACATGCGGGTCGTTCGGCCAGAGCTGGAGTGCGCGGTCGATCGTCTGTCGCGCGAGTTCGAATTCGCGGGCCATCTTGTACAGGTCGATCAGACTGGCGTAGCCCGCGGGAGTCGGCGCCTTGGCGAGCTCCTGCTGGATGACCCGGACCGCCTGTGCCGCACGCGGATTCGATAAGGTGTACGCGAAGTTCGACGGCTGGCTGTTGTCGCCTTTCTCGAACACCAGGATATTGTGAAAGGCGTGGAGGGCTCGAATCGACTTTGCTGTTGCGGGTGCCTTGAAGTCCGGAACGACGAGGCCGATCTCCGCGTGGTTCAAGTTATCCATGACCTGCCGTGCGCGCTGAAGCACCTTACCGCCGTCCACGCCGGCCCCGCTCACTTGAGGCCAGTACGATGTCTGGATGTCCTCGATCACGTAAAAGCCCTCGGGCGCCAGCAGCGGAAACAACGCCTCGAAGCTGGCGACGACGTCGTCCGGCATGTGGCTTCCGTCATCGATGACGATATCGAACGGTCCGAACTCCTTCGAGACTTGCTGGAGGAAGATCGCATCGTTCTGTGAGCCCTGGCGAAGGTGCACCCGAGGACCGAGGTCCAGAGTCTTCTGGGCGATATCGATCCCGACTATCGTTCCAGCCAGAAAGTAACTGGCCCACATCGCGAGCGACGCGCCTCCAACCGATTCGAAACCGTAGCCACCCACTCCGATCTCCAGCAGTCGGACCGGCTTGTCCCGCAAATGTGAGAACAGGGTGTGGTAGATCGGCGTGTAGAAATGCTGCCCCCATTTGTCGGTGCCGTGCCGAATTG
>NZ_JBEOMB010000295.1:0-1361 GCF_046000175.1 Rhodoplanes sp. SY1 | reverse complement strand
TTCTTGGATCGGCTCTTACTCACGAGCTGGAAGGTTCTCCATCTCGTGTGCGGGAGTCCTGTTGAGGGGCTGATCCGACAGGAGGCCTTTCGGGCGTCAGAAAACTGTCCATGGCCGAACGCGAGTCTGCGCGGAGAGCCCATACGAGACCGGCCGGAGCATAATCGATGACCGAGGTTGCTCCCCATCCTGCCATCATTCTCTCCAGAACGACGCTGCCGAATCCCTTGCGTGTGGGCGGGCATACCGGAGGGCCTCCGGATTCCCGCCAGGTGAGGCGGAAGCCATCGGCGGGGTCTGTCCATTCGACAGAGACGGTTCCCTCCTGGGTCGACAGGGCGCCGTACTTTGCTGCATTTGTGGCGAGCTCGAACATGGCCAGCCCGAGATGCTGGGCTGCTGCCGGGTTCACCCAGAGAGGCGGCCCCTGCAGACTGACCCGGGAAAAGGCGCCGTCGAGAAAGGCACGAAGCTGTGCGCGGATCACGTCTTCGATCGGCGCTCCCTGCCAGTTCTGGCCGACGAGCAGATCGTGGGCGAAGGAGAGGGCTTGCAGGCGGCCCGTGAACCCGTCCTCGAAGGCACGGACGGAGTCGCTGTTCCGGGCGATCTGACGCACCATCGCCTGAACCACGGCGAACAGGTTCTTGATGCGGTGCGTAAGTTCCCGCATCACCAGTTGCCGCTTTTCCTCTTCCTCCGTTTTTTCAAGGTCGCGGCGCCTGCGCTCGGTAATGTCGACGAACGCCACGACGGCGGAAATGATGTTCCCCTGCTCATCCCTGATCGGGGCCGCGTTGACGGAGATGAACGCGCGGCTGCCATCGCTCCGGGTGATGCCGATTTCTTCCGCCTCTACGATCTCGCCTTGCGTAATGGCGCGCGCCAGCGGCCACTCCGAGGCGCGGTAGGGGCGTCCGTCAGGGTGAACCGCCTGCTGCTTGCCGTAGTCCTGAACGCACCGGAAGTCACTGAAGTCGTAACCGCAAATCTTCTCGACCGAGTCGTTGCCGTAGACGATCCGGCCTGTAGGCGCCTCGGCGATCAGGATGGCGACCGGCGCGTGGCGCAGAACCGTCGTGGCCCGCGCTTCACTCATGGCCAGCTCACGCAGCACTCGGTCCCGGGCGGTCTTTTCCGCCTGTAGACGCTCCGACGAGCGGGTCACGGCAAAGAAGGCGGCCGCGAACAACAAACTGACGAAGGCGCCGCCGGACAAATAGGCGACCCAGGGCAGGGGCGATTTGCTCACGGTCGGACCTCGACCGGAGTAGATGATCTCCCAGTTGCGTTTTGCGAAACTGATAGGAACGCGGATGTCGTCTTTTCCGGCTCCATCGGGCTTAGAGCCGATCCAAGAA
>NZ_JBEOMB010000294.1:0-642 GCF_046000175.1 Rhodoplanes sp. SY1 | reverse complement strand
GGCCTCCTGCCGCAGTCCCTATGCGCGCGAAGGCCGGCTTCCCTTGCGCTGTGATCGAAGGTGTGCCGGCGGACGGGACACGCCGCGGTCCCATCCATGATGCTCCGGCGGCGGTTCCCTCCAGGAACCGCGACGCCCTTCGACTGTAACGACAGACACGGCGTGATGGGATCACAATACCGTTGCGACGAGACGTCGCTGTGCACCGCGATAACCGGGTTTCTTATCAGCCAGATGTCATATTCCGGCTACTCCCCGTTGGCTTCGGTGCGGTTACGCTCCCGCCGCTCGGGCGCGTGTCGATAGGTGATGACGACGCAGGCCAGCGCGAGGACCAGAATGGCGCCGCTCTCGTAGAGCAGATTAACGGGCGGCTGATCCTTGCCCTGCAGGATGACCAGCCGCGACAGCGCCGTGATGGCGATGAACAGCGGCAGCGTGATGGGCATCTTCTTGGCGCAGAACGATCGCGTAGACCTCCTGCCCCATCGCGACGACGGTGAAGAGCGCGATCCCGAGCAGGAACCCGTCCTCCACCCGGTGGATGATCCGCCCGACCGTGCCATCCTTGAATGCCGGTTTCGCCATGAGACCGCCCCGCGCCCCGAGTTGACCGGCGCACCGCCGGACGATTCGCCCGGC
>NZ_JBEOMB010000293.1:0-1002 GCF_046000175.1 Rhodoplanes sp. SY1 | reverse complement strand
CGACGCCTTCCACGCGCTGCGCCCGGTGACGATGCCAGCGCCCGGCACGCCGACGATCGTCGCCGACGTGGTCGGCCCGGTGTGCGAGTCCGGCGACTTCCTGGCGCTCGACCGCGCGCTGCCGGAGCCGCAGCCGGGCGACCTGATCGCCGTGATGTCGGCCGGCGCCTACGGGGCCGTGCAGGCCGGCACCTACAACACCCGCCCGCTCGTCCCCGAGGTGCTGGTGAACGGCACGGAGTGGGCCGTGGTGCGCCCCCGCCCGTCGATCGAGGACATCATCGCGCTGGACCGGATGCCGGCGTGGTTGTAGGGGCCGCGCCTCGCGTGATGCTGCAGGCCGCGGATTGAGTTACCCTTCGCTCCGTCCGAGCCGCGCACGGAGCCCGAGATGGATGAGCTCACCCGCATTACCCGCGATCCGGCCGTCATGGGTGGCAAGCCCTGCATCCGCGGGCTGCGGGTCACGGTGGGGATGATCGTCGGGCAGATCGCGGCAGGCCGGACGATCGACCAGATCCTCGCCGACTACCCCTATATTCAGCGCGAGGATGTGATCGACGCGCTCCGATACGCCGCGTGGCGGGCCGAGGAACGCGAAATCGACCTGACCACCGGCCGATGAGATTCGTGGTCGACATGAACCTCTCGCCCGGCTGGGTCCAGCTCCTGCAGCAGGCCGGCTTTCAGGCTCGGCACTGGTCGGAGGTCGGTCCGGGAAACGCGCCGGACGAGGACGTGCTGCAGTGGGCCGCCGAGCACGATCATGTGCTGATCACCAGCGATCTCGATTTCGGCGCGATGCTGGCCGGGTCGGGCCGACGGGGTCCCAGCGTCGTGCAGATCCGCAGCGACCTGCTCACGCCGGCCGCCATCGGGGGCATGCTCCTGGCGGCACTCCGCAAGGCCGAGCCTGAGCTGTCGCGCGGCGCCCTTTTGTCAGTCGACCCGGCGCGCGCCAGGATGCGCCTCCTGCCGCTTCCCGGCGCGGAACTTGCCTGA
>NZ_JBEOMB010000292.1:0-578 GCF_046000175.1 Rhodoplanes sp. SY1 | reverse complement strand
CGAGGCGATCCGCGACATCCGCGGCCAGCGCGGCACCGCCATGACGGCGCTCATCGCGGAAGACGACCCGACGCCGAAGCTCGATGCGCTGCAACGGACCGCCACCGCCCGCTACGAGGCGACTCGCGCGGCCCTCGCCGCCGTCGATGTGCCGGATCGGGACGCCCTCGACCAGGCGATCGAACCGCGCCCGCATGAGCCACCCGCTGATCGGCGAGATGGTCCAGGTGCGCCGGCTCGCCTGGCAAGCCCGGGACCGCTACGGCCTGCAATGCTCGCTGCTGCGCGCCAACGTCAACTCCGGCCAGGCGGCCAGCGAAGCCCAGAAGGTCACGCACGGGCAGCATCGCGCCGTCCTCGCGTCGAGCCTCGCCGGCATCGACGAGCTGCTCGCCCGGCCGGGCGCACCGGCCGCCGTCGCGGCGTCGTTCCGCACCGCGCGCGGCCAGATCGACGCCGCCAACGCCAAGATCGACCAGGTCACGTCGCGGCTGGGCACCGGCACGGCCCCGCTGATGCCGCCGGCCGAGTGGACGGCCGCCTGCCAAGCACCGTTCGACGCGATCGTCGCGGTGGCG
>NZ_JBEOMB010000291.1:0-521 GCF_046000175.1 Rhodoplanes sp. SY1 | reverse complement strand
GATCAGCTTCGGGTTCAACAACCTCAACCGCTGGGGACTGGCCGTCGCGACGCCCGGCGCGCCGTTCGATCTCGCCGGCTTCTCGCCGGCGCCGGCCCTGATCGTCGTCGGCATCATGCTCGGCTTCGCCTTCGTGCGCTGGACCTATGCGCGACAGCAGGCCGGCAAGACGCCGCTGCTCGCGCTGGAGGTGATCGGCTCGGCGCAGGAGCGCGCCGCCGTCTACGCCATGTTCGCGGTCGTCGCGCTCGAGGCGATGCTGAACTTCTCGGTCCCGCTCTACATCCAGATCGTGCAGGGGCGATCGCCGCTCGCCACCGCGATCGCCATGATGCCGTTCAACCTCACCGTCTTCTTCTCGGCGATGCTGATCGTGAAGTTCTACAAGCGGCTGACGCCGCGCCAGATCGGTCGCGGCGGCTTCGCGTTGTGCACGGTGGCGCTGGTCTGGCTCGCCTTCGTGGTCCGCAACGACTGGAGCGCCGGCCCGGTGCTGGTCGGCCTGGTGCTGTTCGGCATCG
>NZ_JBEOMB010000290.1:0-1259 GCF_046000175.1 Rhodoplanes sp. SY1 | reverse complement strand
TTCCGGATGTCGCTTGACATCTGTTCGGGGCCGAATCCCCGGCCATCCACCCGGAGAGTTCCTACGGAACCAATCCAGAGGGCCTTCAGGAGGTTCTGCTCGATCAGCTCCACGATCTCCTCCACGCCGAAAAGCAGCTGCTCAAGGCCTTGCCCAAGATGGTGAAGGCCGCCCGGACGACGCGCCTTCAGGAGCTGTTCCAGCTGCACCTGCAGGAAACCGAGCTGCAGGTGGACCGCCTGACGGAGTGCTTCCGGCTCCTCGAAGCGCCTGCGCGGGCGAAGCCCTGCAAGGGGATGATGGGGCTCCTCGAAGAGGGCCAGGAAGTCATCAAGGAGGGCGCGAAGAAGGAGGATGTGCCCTCGGACCTCGCGCTCATCGGCGCCGCCCAGAAGGTGGAGCATTACGAGATCTCGGGTTACATCTGTGCGCGTAATCTCGCCCAGCAACTCCACATGTCGGCGATCGCCCAGCTTCTCGGGCTTTCGCTGGCGGAGGAGCAGAACGCCGACCAGTTGCTGGATCAGGTGAGCCGCACCCTGATGTCCGTCCCGGCCATGCCCGCTCCGATCGAATAGCCAGTCCGCAGGGCAGCACGACAGGGCGGCATCTCTCGCGGGAACACCCATGCAAGCAGATGCCGCCCCTTCTCCGAGGTTCACCTGTCCGCGCTGCCGGTCCCAGTACCGGGTGAGTGTTCAGTTCCAGGCAGAAGGAACACCGGGTGCGGCCACATGCGAGGTGTGTGGCGCCATCATGAGCACCTGGTGCGCGTCCGTCCTGCCCGTCTACACGCTGGTCGAATCCTCCGGGAGCAATGAAGACCCGTCTGCGAACGGTCCGCCTCAAGGCCGGTAAGAACGAAGGCAGCAGCAGGGCGGCCTTCGGAACCGGTGCCCCCGCCAACCATTGGCTGTAAGCAACATCCCGCACTCTCTGGAGATCGCTATGACCAATGCAGACATGGGTAATCCTATCACAACTACATTCTGCTTGCCGCAGGCCTGCTGTTCGCTCTCTTCGTCTTCTGGGACCGTAGCGGCCCGGAGGATGCCTCTCAGGCGGCCCCCCTCAGCTCGTATGTCGGAACGGCGTCGCAGCGGGTGGAGGCACCCGCTCCCTCACAGGCCGCGTCCGCTCCCGTCTCCACCCCGGAGTTCATCCGTAAGGTCGCGCTGAGCGATATGTTCGAGATCCAGTCGAGCCGGCTTGCTCGCGGCAAGACCGATCCCGGCGCGCTGCAGGGCTATCGCGTTTGG
>NZ_JBEOMB010000289.1:0-778 GCF_046000175.1 Rhodoplanes sp. SY1 | reverse complement strand
CTCGACGGGCTCGACGAGATAAAGGTCTGCACCGGCTACCGCCTCGACGGCCGCACCATCGACTATCTTCCGGCGAGCGAGCGGGCGCAGGCGCGGGTCGAGCCGATCTACGAGACCATCGAGGGCTGGAAGGACAAGACCGCCAATGCGCGGTCCTGGGCCGAGCTGCCGGCGCAGGCGATCAAGTACGTGCGCTGGATCGAGGAATTGGTGGGATGTCCGGTCGCTCTGCTCTCGACGAGCCCGGAACGGGATGACACTATCCTGGTCCACAATCCTTTCGAAAGCTGACGCGCGGGGGACATCGCGCCGATCCAAGCCGCGCCGCTCCGGGCAGAAGCCCGGCGGCGGGGCACCCGGAACAGACTGGACCTGATGGCCGATTACTATCCACTGATCGCCAAGGCGGTCGCGGGCCTCGAGAAGAACACCGGCGAGGCGCGGCGCACCCTCTACGAGCGGGCCCGCGGCGCCCATCCGCAAGGTCGAGGCCGACTCGGCCCGCAAGGCGCGGGCCGAGCGCTCGGACGCCATGGCGTCACGGCTGGGCGGCGGGTTCTCGGGTGGCGGATCGTCGGCCGGTTCGGTGGACCGCCTGGCCGCGGCCGCGGCGGAGCGGGCCGAACGGGCCGAACGGTCGGCCGCCGGCGAGCGGGGCGCTTCGGCCGAGCGCGACCGGTCGGCCGAGCGGCCGGCGCCGCCGGAGGATCGCAAGCCGTCCGGACCCGGCGAGGCCGTCGCGCCGCCGGCGGGACCGTCCGGGCCGAACGCCGCGCCG
>NZ_JBEOMB010000288.1:0-1146 GCF_046000175.1 Rhodoplanes sp. SY1 | reverse complement strand
GTCGCACAGGACGGAGCGTCCTCCGGGCCCGCGGGCCCCGGCGCGACGGGACGGGCGGATGAGCGATCCGAGGAAGCCGCCCTCACACGTCAGTTCGTGACGTTCCACGTCGACCACGAAACCTTCGCGGTCCCGTTGATCGAGGTGCAGGAGATCATCCGCCTGCCCCAGATGGTCGAGGTGCCGCTGGCGCCGGCGAGCCTCGCCGGCCTCGCCAACCTGCGCGGCTCGGTCCTCCCGGTCACCAGCCTGAGGCGCCTCTTCGGCCTGGCCGACGTGAAGCACGACGACTCGACCCGGGTCGTCGTGATCAATCGCGGCCGGCAGGTCGGCTTCGTCGTCGACCGTATGGCCAGCGTCGTCACCAGCGAGACGAGCGAGATCGAGGGTGTCGAGGGTCTTCGATCGACCATCGACACCGGCCTGCTCAGCGGCATGATCAAGCGCCAGAGCGGCATGGTCATGATCCTCGATCCCGGCAAGCTCACTCAGATGGGCGACGGCGAAGGCAGGCGGCGGCAGGACAAGTCGGACCTGCGGTCGGAGCAGCTCCAGGACGAAGCGGCCGGGAGGACCGAAGAGGACGAGACGTCCGACGAGATGCAGCTCGTGTCCTTCGAGCTGGACGGCCAGGAATACGCCCTGCCGATCGAGCATGTGCAGGAGATCGTGCAGGTTCCCGAAACCATCAATGTCATCCCCAACTCCGAGAGCCACGTGCTCGGGGTGATGAACCTGCGCAATCGGCTGTTGCCGCTGGTGAGCCTGCGCTCGCTGTTCGGGCTCGGGGCGACGGAGGTCGGCGACCAGAGCCGAATCTTGGTCATCGCCTTCGAGATGGGAAAGACGGTCCTCTCGGTCGGTATCGTCACCGATGCCGTGAAGGAGGTCCTTCGTGTGGCGCGCGGCATCGTCGATCCGCTCCCCGAACTCTTGTCGCATGACGGGGCGTTGCGCGAGGTCGAATCGGTCTGCCGGATCGACGGCGGCAAGCGCCTGGTGTCGATTCTTTCCGTGGAGCGACTGTTCAGCAACGCAACGATCCGGGAGGCGCTCGACGCCGGCTCGGCTCGAGCCGACGAGACCGCCATGTCCGAGACCGACGACGCGAAGCATGGAAAGGCGGACGAGGAGGAGCAGTTCGTC
>NZ_JBEOMB010000287.1:0-823 GCF_046000175.1 Rhodoplanes sp. SY1 | reverse complement strand
GCGCGAGCTCGCGCTGCGCCGCACGGCGGAACGCGTCGACGACCAGTTGCTCAGCCAGATGAAGGCGCGCGCCATTCCGGGTCCGTGGCCGGCCGGCGAGCGCGTCCTGGTGTGCATCTCCGAGGATCCGCGCTCGGCCGGCCTGGTGCGCTACGGCAAGCGCCTCGCGGATCGGGTGCGCGGGCCGTTCACGGCGCTCTTCATCGAGAGCCGGCGGAGCCGCGCGCTCGACGACGTCGAGCGGGATCGCATCGCCGACACGCTCCGTTTGGCGCAGACGCTGGGCGGCGAGGCGGCGACCATCCCGCGCAGCGACGAACGCATCGCCGACGACATCGTGTCCTGGGCGCACGCCAACAACGTCACCCAGATCGTGGTCGGCAAGTCGACTCGCACGCGATGGCACGAGATCGTGCACGGCTCGATCGTCCACGACCTCGTCCGCCGCGCCGGCAACATCAGCGTGCATGTCATCGCCGGTGACGACATCGCGGGCGATCCGATCCCGAAGAAGACGGTGAAGACGGGCCGGCGTCGGACCCGGCCCGACTGGAGCGGCTATGCGTTGGCCCTCGGTGCGATCGCCGTCGCGCTCGGTGCCGGGCTGCTGGTTCGGCCGTGGGTCGGGATCGAGACCGTCGACCTCGTCTTTCTCACCGCCGTGGTCGGTGTGGCGGTCGCGCGCGGCCTGATCCCGTCCCTGATCGCCAGCGTCGCGGCCTCGCTGTGCTACAACTTCTTCTTCCTGCCGCCCGTCCACACCTTCACGATCACCGATCCGACCAACGTCGCGGCGTTCCTGTTCTTCACGTTCCTGGCGATC
>NZ_JBEOMB010000286.1:0-641 GCF_046000175.1 Rhodoplanes sp. SY1 | reverse complement strand
CTGGACGCACTCGACAAGCTCGAAAAGTACATCCAGCGCGACGACCGTGGGGGCATTCCGGACCTGATCGATTCCGCGCTGATCCACTACCAGTTCGAGACCATCCATCCTTTCGCCGACGGCAACGGCCGGGTGGGCCGGATGCTCATCACGCTCCACCTGCACATGCGGCAGGCGATCCGGCAGCCGATCCTCTATCTCAGCCCGGTATTCGAACGGCGCAAGGACGAGTACAACGACCGCCTGTACAACGTGTCTCGCTTCGGCCAGTGGACCGAATGGATCACGTTTTTTCTGGAGGTCGTGACCGAAGCCTGCAAGAAAGCCATCGACACGGCCGACGCGTTGCTCGCACTCCAGAAGGACTATCGCTCGCGCCTCCGGGACGCGGGCCGCTCGGCCAACCTCGTCGCGATAACCGACCTTCTGTTTCGGTCGCAGGTCGTCACCATCCCGAGGATCGCGGAGCACCTCGGCGTTCAGTATCGCTCGGCACAATTGAACGTCGAGGCTCTGGTGCGTGTCGGCATCCTGTCGGAACTCGCCGGCACGGCCAATCCGAAATACTTCGTCGCGCGCGAGATTCGCGACATCATCAACGAATCGACGAGACCCGATGCCTGACCTTCTCTTCGAACTCT
>NZ_JBEOMB010000285.1:0-552 GCF_046000175.1 Rhodoplanes sp. SY1 | reverse complement strand
GACTATGCACCTCGGTCGCCAAGTATTAAGGAAGGAAGCTGACCTAGTCGCGAAAGTCGAGGGAAGCCCGGTCATCACGGTTGAAGCGAAGAGCCCCAACGAACCAGTTCACGCGGGACTCGGTCAGCTTGATTCATATGCATTTGCCTTGAAGACTCCCTACAGCATCATTACTAATGGACGGCGCTTTTTGCTCCGTGGCTATTATTCATTTAACAGCAGGATCAATGTCATCGATGACACCGTTGACTCACTTATTGAAGGCAAGTGGAAATCGCTTCGCAAGCTAATTTCATTCTCGAACATTCGCTCTACGATTCAGGAGAAGCCCAATGAAGTTGCGGCTCCTGACGACGAGAAGATCAAGGATTACCGTAGATTTTTTCGAAAGATTCATAATGCTATTCGCGACCGTGACAAGCTCGACCCGGCCGCTGCATTTGACGAGCTCAGCAAGCTACTTTTTCTCAAAGCAGCTGAAGACGAATGGCGGCTAAAGAACCGATCTAAACCTGTCTTAAGTTCGGAAAAGATTGAGGAATGGGAATCGCT
>NZ_JBEOMB010000284.1:0-2587 GCF_046000175.1 Rhodoplanes sp. SY1 | reverse complement strand
ATCGGGAACCGCTCTAGATCGGCAATTCACGTCACGGCGCGCACGGGAATCTGGCGGCCCTCAGAGCCGCCACGCTCGCCGTCGCGTCCGCGTGCGCGCGTGACGCGCCTCACTTGATCGTGGTGACCTCGGTGCAGTTCACGTTGCCCCAGGCGGTGCGGGCGCACTGGCGGGTGCTGACATACTGGATGCGGGGCGGCTCGGGCTTGGCGGCGACGACCGGCTCGGCCGGCTTGCTCGGCGCCGGGGCGGCGACCGCGGCGGACACCGGATTCGGCGACACGGCCAGGGTCTTGGCGCCCGGATAGGGCATCTTGAAGACGGCGACGAGGGTGAGCACCACGACGGCAAGCGCGTAGATGATATTCATCGAACACTCCAAAATCCGAGTCGTCGGCAAACTTCACCGGGCCGGACCCGCGCCGGCCCTCGTTCGAATCGACCGGACGATGATTCCCTAATCCGGTTTAAGTCATACTAACATACCTCGGACGGAATGGAGAAATCGCCCGTCGCGGCGTTCCGTCGCGGCGGGCGATTCAGAGGACGTCTCGGGGGGGCCGGCCGTCACAAGGGCGTGAGGCCGGCCTCGATCTCGGCCCGCCGCGGCTCCAGGAACGGCGGCAGCGCGAGGCGCTCGCCCAAGACTTCGAGCGGCTCGTCCACGGCGAAGCCCGGCCCGTCGGTGGCGATCTCGAACAGGATGCCGTTGGGCTCGCGGAAATAGAGGCTGCGGAAGTAGTAGCGGTCGACCGGGCCGCTGGACGGCACGCGCATGCGGCGCAGCCGCTCGGCCCAGTCCTGATAGGCCCCATCCGGCACCCGGAACGCGACATGGTGGACGCCGCCGGCGCCCGGCGCGGCGACCGGCTTGCCGGGCTCGACCGCGACATGCAGCTCGGCTGCAGCGCCGCCCGGCCCCATCGCGTAGACATACGTCCGGGAGCCGGGATTGCCGGGCGTCTCGTAGTCGCGCTCGCGCCGCATGTTCATCAGCGCGGTCAGCACCGCGTCGGTGGGGCCGAGATCCGGCACCGAGATCGTGATCGGCCCGAGGCCGCGGATCTGGTGCGCGGCCGGCACCGGGCTGCCCGCCCAGGCGTGCGCGTCGCCCGCGCCCCCGTCGTCGATCAGGCTGAGGCGCTGGCCCTCGGGATCCTCGAGGTCGAGGGTCGCGCGGCCGTCGCGCAGCACGATGTCGCCATGCGTCACGCCGGCGGCGGCGAGGCGCTCCTTCCAGAAGACGAGGCTTGCCTCGCCGGCGACCCGCAGGCCGGTGCCGCTGATGCTGTGGGTGCCGCGCCGCTCACGCCCGACCGGCCAGTCGAAAAAGGTGATATCGGAGCCCGGCGAGGCGAGGCCGTCCGCATAGAACAGGTGATAGGCCGAGACGTCGTCCTGGTTCACTGTCTTCTTCACCAGCCGCATCCCGAGCGTGCCCGTGTAGAAGGCGTGGTTGCCGGGCGCGTCGGCCGTGACGGCGGTGAGATGGTGGATGCCGGTGAGCTGCATGGGGGTGCCTTTCTGATTGGTGTGTCTCGGGTGCCGGCGACGCTCAGCCGAGCCGCGCGAAAAACTCGGCCGCGAGCGCGAGGTCGGCGCGGCCGAGACCATGGCCGGCCGGCACGGTGCGCAGCGTCACGTCGGCGCCTGCTGCCGCGAGGGTTGCGGCGAGCTTTTCCGGATCGCCCGGCGGCATGATCGGGTCGGCGTCACCGGCGACGATCAGCACCGGCGTGCCGGTGAGCCCTTGCGCGGCGGGCGGCGGGTCGAGCGGCACCATGGCGCGCAACAGCACGGCGCCGGCCAGAACGCCGGGATGGAGCTGCAGCACGGCCGCGGCGATGTTGGCGCCGTTGGAGAAGCCGAGCGCGACGGGCGCAGCGATCCCGTATTCCTTCCGCGCCGCGCCGACGAAGGCGGCGAGGTCGGCGGCGCGGCGGCGCACGTCGTCCTGGTCGAGCACGCCCTCGGCGAGCCGGCGGAAGAAGCGCGGCGCCGCCCCCTCCAGCACGTTGCCGCGCGGCGACAGCAGCGCCGCCCCCGGCGCCAGCGACTGGCCGAGCCCGATCAGGTCGGTCTCGTCGCCGCCGGTCCCGTGCAGGAGCAGCAACGGCGGCCGGCCCGGCGCGGTGGCCGGGACGAAGCGGTGGACATGCAGGTCGAGCGCGGAGGTCTTTTTCGGTGCGACGGACATTTCGGCCTCGGGGGTGAGGGTGACTCGGGGTGAGGGTGAAGTGATGGAGCACGGCCGCCGTCACCTCTCCCCGCCTGCGGGGAGAGGTCGACGTTCGCGCGATCAGCGCGGACGTCGGGTGAGGGGGCGTCGCCGCGAGTCTGTGCGTCCAGCTCTCTGCCTTGCGGAGGCGCCCCCTCACCCGTCTCGCCGCTGCGCGGCGAGCCACCCTCTCCCCGCACGCGGGGAGAGGGAAAGAGCCCTCCCCGTTCTCCCTGTCGCAACGGCTGAACCGCCCTGCGTGCGCCCCGATGGACGGATCGCGGCGCCGCGCGTTAAACACAAGGTCTCCCTCCGCGCCGCATCGTGCCGTCGCACGAACGCGCGCATCTGCGATCCTTCGCGCCTCTG
>NZ_JBEOMB010000283.1:0-499 GCF_046000175.1 Rhodoplanes sp. SY1 | reverse complement strand
GTGAAGAACGCTGGCAAGGACCAGGTCGACGCGGCGCTCCAGGCCGCCTACCTGACGCCCGGTCAGATGACGATCGTGTTCAACCCGCTCGCCGTGAACACCGGCGGCAAGCTGGTGCTGATCGACTCGGGCAACGGCGCCGCGGCCTTCGAGCAATCGAAGGGGGCGGTCGGCCAGTTCGCCAAGAACCTCGCGGCGGCCGGCATCGCGCCCGACACGGTCGACGCCGTGATCGTCTCTCACTTCCACGGCGACCACATCAACGGCCTGCTGACCGCCGACGGCAAGCCGGTCTATCCGAATGCCGAGATCCTGGTGCCGCAGGCCGAGTGGGCGTTCTGGATGGACGACGCCAACATGGCCAAGGCACCGGCCGGCAGCCTGATCGAGGGCAACTTCAAGAACGCCCGCCGGGTGTTCGGCGCCTTCGGCGAGAAGGTCACGCGCTATCCGCACGACAAGGAGGTGGTGACCGGGATCACGCCGATCGCGACGCCCG
>NZ_JBEOMB010000282.1:0-664 GCF_046000175.1 Rhodoplanes sp. SY1 | reverse complement strand
GCCGTCGGCGTGATGACCATCCTGGTCGTGCTCATCCTGCCGCTGCCGCCGCTGCTGCTCGACTTCGCGCTCGCGGTCTCGATCATCACCTCGGTGCTTCATCCACACGCCGCTGGAGTTCTCGGTCTTCCCGACCGTGCTCCTGATGTCGACGATGCTGCGGCTGTCGCTCAACCTCGCCTCGACCCGCCTGATCCTGTCGCACGGCCACGAGGGCACGGCCGCCGCCGGCCACGTCATCGAGGCGTTCGGCAACTTCGTGATGGGCGGCAATTTCGTGATCGGCATCATCGTGTTCACGATCCTCGTGATCGTGAACTTCGTGGTGATCACGAAGGGCTCGGGCCGCATCGCCGAGGTGGCGGCCCGCTTCAACCTCGACGCCATGCCGGGCAAGCAGATGGCGATCGACGCCGACCTCTCGGCCGGCCTGATCGACGAGAAGGAAGCCCGCGTCCGCCGCAAGAATCTCGAGGACGAGAGCTCGTTCTACGGCGCCATGGACGGCGCCTCGAAGTTCGTGCGCGGCGACGCCATCGCCGGCCTGCTCGTCGTCTTCATCAACATCATCGGCGGCATCATCATCGGCATCGCCCAGCAGGGCATCTCGTTCGCCGAAGCCGGCCGCACCTACACGCTGCTCACCGTCGGCGACGGCCTCGTC
>NZ_JBEOMB010000281.1:0-555 GCF_046000175.1 Rhodoplanes sp. SY1 | reverse complement strand
GAGATCTCCGGCACGGTGCGGTTCGGGCGCGACTACAAGAACAAGCGGCGGCTCACCATCGAGCCGAACGAGAAGGACGTCGAGCCGCGCGAGTACCTGATCCCGAAGGGCAAGCACGTCCATCTGCAGGACGGCGATCTCATCGAGAAGGGCGACTACATCGTCGAGGGCAATCCCGCCCCGCACGACATTCTCGCGGTCAAGGGTGTCGAGGAGCTGGCGGCCTATCTGGTCAACGAGATCCAGGAGGTCTACCGGCTGCAGGGCGTGCAGATCAACGACAAGCACATCGAGGTGATCGTTCGCCAGATGCTGCAGAAGGTCGAGGTCGACGACTCCGGCGAGACGGACCTGATCCAGGGCGAGCAGATCGACTGGGTCGAGTTCGACGAGGTCAATGCCCGTGCGCGCGAGGAGGGCAAGAAGGAGGCGAAGGCGCATCCGGTCCTGCTCGGCATCACCAAGGCCTCGCTGCAGACCCGGTCCTTCATCTCGGCGGCGTCGTTCCAGGAGACCGCCCGCGTGCTCACCGAGGCGGCGCGTCGCCGGCGCTGG
>NZ_JBEOMB010000280.1:0-830 GCF_046000175.1 Rhodoplanes sp. SY1 | reverse complement strand
GCCCCTACTCGATCGCGATGCTGGGCCGCGACGCGCTCGCCATCATGGACGGGCTCGGCCTCGACAAGGTCGACTGGGTCGGGCTCTCGATGGGCGGCATGGTCGGCCAGTGGCTCGGCGCCAACGCGCCGCAGCGGCTGCGCAAGCTGGTGCTCGCCAACACCACGAGCTTCATGCCCGACAAGCAGCCGTGGCACGACCGCATCGCGACCGTGCGGGCCGGCGGCCTCGACGCCATCGTCGACAAGGTGATGGGCCTGTGGTTCACGGCGGAGTTCCGCGAGGCCGATCCGGCCGCCGTGGACAAGGTCCGCGCCGTGTTCCTGAAGACGCCGGTCGACGGCTACGTCGCCAATTGCGAGGCGGTGCGCGATCTGGACCAGCGCGATCTGCTCGCGACCATCACGGTGCCGACCTTCGTGGTCGCCGGGCGCTTCGACCAGTCGACGCCGATCGAGGCGAACGACTTCATCCGCCGCAAGGTGCCGGGCGCGCAGCTCACCATTCTCGATGCGGCGCACATCTCCAACATCGAGCAGGCGGCCGCCTTCAACACCGAGGTGCTGGGCTTCCTCACGTCGTGAGGACTGATGCCGTGGAGCAACGCTTCTAGACCTTTCGTAGCAGCGCGCCCGCCCGCCCGGCTGATTTGTTCAGACTTGTCATACCAACACGCGAGAATGCGTGCAGTGCAGCGCATTTTGTCGACAGATCGTGGTGCACCGCCGCGGGACTTCGACTCCGGCTTGTGGTAGCGCTCGGGCGTCGAGGACGGGCCGCCGGGACTCCGTCGCATTCGAGGAGACCCCAGATGAGCCTGCTTCGTGTCG
>NZ_JBEOMB010000279.1:0-649 GCF_046000175.1 Rhodoplanes sp. SY1 | reverse complement strand
CTCGGACCCCGCGACCTTGCGGAGCGTCGCGCCGAGCAGGCGCGCGACGTCGTCGATCGCGGCACCGCGGGCCTGCTCCGTCCAGGCGTCGAAGGCGCTGTCGAGAGTCATGATGCACGCCTTCTCGCGCGCGTGATCCGCTTCTCCAAGGCGCGGAGCTCGGCCCGCTGCTCTTTCAAAGCTGGAAGATCGGTCGCCGCGGCGAACTCCCGGGTGCGCGCATTGGCGAGCAGCTGGAGGTCGATACTGAGTTGCAGCACCAATGCCTCCCGCAACGAGAGGCGCAGCGCGATAGGCCGATCGAGCTTGGTCATGATCACTTTCCCGGTGCCCTCGCCGCTCGATTGAACCCGAGGGCCGACAACGCCGCCGGACTATCCTGGAGTCGGCCCAACAGATCGTCGAGCTTGTGAAGCACGCGTGCCTCTTCCATTCGGATTCCGACCGGGGCAGCCTTGAGGCCGTCCCTTACGTCACGGGCCTCGGCATCCTCGATGTCGAGCGCCCGGTTCCGCACCACCGTCCGCATGAGGGCGAGCGTGATCGGCGGAAGATCGGCGGCGCTCTCGCTCATCGGCCGCCTCAGAACGGAATGGAGTCGTCGAGATTATCGCCGCGCGCGCGCGGCGGCTCTGGCCGCTGGTCGCTC
>NZ_JBEOMB010000278.1:0-737 GCF_046000175.1 Rhodoplanes sp. SY1 | reverse complement strand
GAGCCGCTGCTGCAGCTCGGCGACCGGACGCAGGTCACGGCCGACTGCGACCAGCGGGCCGGATGCCAGCCGGATGGCGGAATAGAGAATCGGCACGTCCATGCCGCGGGTGGAGGGATGGTTGACCTGGCGGCGCGGGGTCGCCTGGTCGCCCGCCTCGCGCAGCAGCGCCTCGACCTTGGGACGGCTCTCGGTCGTCACCGTGTCGGCGAAGGTCTGGCCGAGCAGGGGCCCGTGACCCTCGAGGGCGGATTGCAGCTCCGGGCTCTGGCAGGCCATGTCGCGGATGATGCCGTTGTCGCCGACCACCAGCGCAACGTCCGCCGCGGCCGCGACGAGGGTCGCCGCCGCCTTCACGTCCAGCTCGCCCAACGACTCTATCGGCGCTCTGAAGCCGTTCACGTGCGACCAAGTCCTCTTTCGAGCCGTCGCCGGCCCGCCCGGTCCCTGGTCGGCGCGTCACGCGACGATCACGGACGATGGGCGAGCGCGGCGACGAGATTTTGTGCCTGGATGGGCGCCTGGCGGGCATCGACCGCGACTGCGTCGGCACCGACCCGGGCGACATAGTCCGGGTGTTCGACGAAGACGCGGCCGCCGACCAGGACGCCGACCGAGCGGTTGCAGGAGTCGCGGCGAACCGTCTGGATGCAGCCGGCGAGCGCCTCCAGACGCGATTCGCAGCTCAACGAGAAGCCCACCACGGCGAACCACTCGTTGCGGACCATGGCGGCGAG
>NZ_JBEOMB010000277.1:0-484 GCF_046000175.1 Rhodoplanes sp. SY1 | reverse complement strand
AGGGCGGAGCTGATCACGACTCCGCCGTCGCCGCCTCCTGCGGCTCGGCCGATGCGGGCGCGCGGGCGGCGACCAGATTGTAGGCGCTGTTGACGAGCGCGACGTGGGTGAAGGCCTGCGGGAAGTTGCCGACCTGCCGGCGGGCGTGCACGTCGTACTCCTCGGCGAACAGGCCGACGTCGTTGGCGAGCGTCAGCAACCGCTCGAACAGGGCGCGTGCCGCGGCGACGCGACCCTGCAGCACGTAGACGTCGACCAGCCAGAAGCTGCAGGCCAGGAAGACGCCTTCGCCGGGCGGCAGGCCGTCCGCCGTCGTCTCGCTGCGGTAGCGCAGCACATAGCCGTGCGCCAGGAGATCGTGCTCGATCGCCGCCACGGTCGCGGCGATGCGCGGATCGTCGACCGGCAGGAAGCCGATGATGGGCAGGAGCAGCAGGCTCGCGTCGAGCTCCGTCGACCCGTAGGCCTGGACGAAGCAGCCGCG
>NZ_JBEOMB010000276.1:0-609 GCF_046000175.1 Rhodoplanes sp. SY1 | reverse complement strand
TCGGCGCCGCGCTCGGGCTCGTCATCCTGCTCATGCGGATGTGGATCCCGGAGAGCCCGCGCTGGCTGATGACGCACGGGCGCCTCGCCGAGGCGGAGGCGATCGTCGCCGACATCGAGCGTCAGGTGGCAGGACACACCGGGCGTGCGACCGACGACCTGCCGACCGTGCGGCTGCGGGTCCGCCACCATACGCCGCTGTCGGCGGTCGCCGACGCGCTGCTGGTGCGTCACCGCGACCGCGCCATGATCGGCCTCGTGCTGATGGTGGCGCAGGCCTTCTTCTTCAACGCGGTGTTCTTCACCTATGCGCTGGTGCTGACCGATTTCTACGACGTGCCGATCGGGACGGTCGGCTGGTACATCCTGCCCTTCGCGATCGGCAACTTCCTCGGGCCGCTGCTGCTCGGGCGTCTCTTCGACACCCTCGGACGCCGACCGATGATCGCGTTCACCTACGGAATCTCCGGCCTCCTGCTCGCCGTGTCGGGTGTCCTGTTCCTGCAGGCGCAGATCACGGTCGTCCAGCAGACCATGGCCTGGAGCGTCGTGTTCTTCTTCGCCTCGGCGGCGGCGAGCGCCGCTTATCTCACGGTGAGCGAGACCTTCC
>NZ_JBEOMB010000275.1:0-690 GCF_046000175.1 Rhodoplanes sp. SY1 | reverse complement strand
CAGGCCTTGGCGAGATGCGCGATCAGCGTGCAGCCGAGACTGTGGCCGACCAGCACGGCCCCGGGATTCCGCCGGACCGCCTCGCGCAGCCGCGCGAGCCAGACGTCAAGGTCCGGCTGGTCCCAGTCCGCCTGGGTCACCCGCCGGGTGTCGCGATGCGAAAGCTCGATATGGGATTGCCAGTGATCTGCCGGCGAGCCGTTCAGACCCGGAACGATCAGGACTTTCGCCGTCATGTCGAAGCCTCGGTGAGAGCGAACCGTGAGAGCGAACCGTGAGAACGATCCGTGCGTCGCGGCATCGTCGTCGATGCCGGTGTGGCGCGTTCGTTCGAACCTCGGCACTCGGGAACGCGACGTCAACCGGCTCCGCACGAAGAAAAAAGTTCGCCGCGGCGGAGCAAGCGATGCGCAAGCGAACCCGTAGGTTCGCCGATCGTCGCGAACGTCGTCTCCTCCGGTCGGGAGGGAGATCGGGTGCCGCCCGGCGCCGTCTTCGGCTCGGTCGGGGGGCACGGGCGACGCGGTCGACCCCGTCGGTTCGGCTCGCTCACTCTGCGGCGGTCGCCTCGGTCGCGAAGGCGACCGGCGTCTGGAACACCGGCAGGAGTTCGTCCTCGATGCGCCAGATGTCCTGCTGCAGGTTGTCCCAGGAGGCGTGGCAATCGATGATCTGCTGGTAGGTGAATCC
>NZ_JBEOMB010000274.1:0-502 GCF_046000175.1 Rhodoplanes sp. SY1 | reverse complement strand
AGAGCGCCGTCTCGCCGACCCGGGTCACCGTGTTGCCGACGATCTGCAGGTTGGAGGCCGAGTTGCCGCGCACGCCGGAGAAGGCGCAGTCGGCGATGCGATTGCCGCGCACGATCACACCGTTGGCACGGAACACGTTGATGGCGTTTCCGAACTGGCCCTGGCCACCGGCCCGGTTGCGGATGTTCGTGACGCGGTTGTCGACGATCAGGGTGCCGTCCTCGCCGGCCTCGAAGCGCAGCACCTGGATGCCGTTGTTGCCGGCCCCGGCGACGACGTTGCGGGCGATCACCAGGCCGCGGGCGTCACGCGCCTGGATCGCCACGTCGCCCGTGTCGGTGACGCGGTTGCCGGCGACCGTGCCGGCGCAACGATAGAGATAGATCGCCGTGCCGTCGGCACCGGCGATCGTGCAGCCGGTGACGCCCAGCGAGTCGACCTGCTCGCAGTGCAGAAGGGCGCGGTCGGTCGGCAGCGGGCGGCCGCCGCCGTCGAGCACCAG
>NZ_JBEOMB010000273.1:0-480 GCF_046000175.1 Rhodoplanes sp. SY1 | reverse complement strand
CACGACGACGGGTGCCGCGCAGGGGGAAACGAGGGCATGACACCGCTGAGGCTGCCGGGCATCTCGGTCGACACGTCGGTGTCGCCGGCCCGCTTCACGTTCGAGGACGGCTTCAACGCCGCGACGCCGTTCATCGATCGGCACGTCGCCGAGGGGCGGGGCGACAAGGTGTTGGTCCGCACGGTGGCGGGCGGCACCGTCACCTATGCCGGGCTGGTCGCGGGCGTGAACCGCTGCGGCAACGTGCTGCTCGGCCACGGCCTCGCGCCCGGTGAGCGGCTCCTGATGGTGGTGAAGGACTCGGTCGCGTTCTACGTCCTGTTCTGGGGTGCCATCAAGGCCGGCATCGTGCCGGTGCCGCTCAACACGCTGCTGAGGGCGAAGGACTACGCCTTCATGATCGACAACGCCGAATGCGCGGCGCTCGTCTACTCGCCGGAGTTCGCCGGCGAGGTCGAGCCGGCGCTCGCGTCCTCGCCG
>NZ_JBEOMB010000272.1:0-736 GCF_046000175.1 Rhodoplanes sp. SY1 | reverse complement strand
ACCAGGCGACGGTGGCGGCCAGGATGGCGCCGGCGAGGAAGTTTCTGGCGAGCTTGTCGTAACGCGTTGCGACGCGGCGGAAGTCCTTGAGCCGCGAGAACATCCGCTCGATGCGATTGCGGCGCCTGTAGGCGATGCGGTCGTAGGGGATCGGCTGCTTGCGGCTGGTGGTCGACGGGATCACGGCCTTGGCGCCGCCCTCGGAGAGCAGGCGTCGCAGACTGTTGGCGTCGTAAGCCTTGTCCGCGATGAGACCGGTGATCGGGGCCACTCTGGCGATCAACGTGGGTGCAAAGGCGATGTCGTTGATGTTGCCGGGCGAGAGCAACAGAACGAGGGGCCTGCCGCAGTGATCGGTTAGGGCGTGGATTTTCGTCGTCCGTCCGCCGCGCGAGCGGCCGATCGCCTGCCGGAAGGCCCCCCTTTTCCGCCGGCCGCCGAGCGGTGGGCCTTGATGTGGGTACTGTCGATCGCGACCGTCGCGATGATGCCGGTCGAGCCCGTGAGCGCTTCGAAAATCTCGAACCAGAGGCCCTGTCGGCTCCAGCGATTGAAGCGGTTGTAGATCGTCGTATAGGGGCCGTACTCGTTCGGGCAGTCGCGCCAGCGGGCACCAATCCGTAGCATGTGCACGATGCCGCTGATCACCCGACGGTCGTCGACCCGGTGAGCCCCACGCCGTCCACGCGGCAAGTGGGGCTCGATCCGCGCCCACTCGGAATCGCTCAGCCAGTAA
>NZ_JBEOMB010000271.1:0-880 GCF_046000175.1 Rhodoplanes sp. SY1 | reverse complement strand
CACGTTGGTGAGGTCGGTCGCCGCCTCCTCGGACGTCCCCGCACCCTTGCGCATGATCTGCAGGAGCGCCGTGATCTGCGTGAGGCCGGCGTTCCCTTCGACGCCCAGCGCCTTCACGGCCGGCAGGATCGACGGCAGGTAGCGGGCCATGTCCTTCAGCTCGAACTGCCCCGCCTTGCCGCCGGCGACCAGGATGTCGAAGGCGCCCTGCATGTCCTTCGCGCCGATCTTGAAGTGGCTCGCCAGCGCGTCGGCCGACTTCGCCATGTCGTCGACGGCGGCGCCGCTCGCCTGCGCCGTGGTGGCGACCGACGGCAGCAGCGCGAGCGACTCCTTCAGCGTCCGGCCCTGCGCAACGAGGGCCTCCAGCCCGCCGGTCACGTCGTTGATCAGCAGCCCGGTGCGGTTCGCCGTGTCCTTCACGACAGCCCGCGCGCCGGCCAGCTCGCCGGCCGCGGCGTCGGCCGTGAGCCCGATCCGGCTCATCCGGCGGTCGAAGTCGGCCATGTCGACGAAGCCCTGGGAGGCGCGCCGGCCGACCGTGTAGGCCCCGATGCCGCCGGCGAGGTGGCGCATCGAGCCGCCGGCGAGCAGCGCTCCGGCCCCGGCCGCCGCCCCGATTCCGCCCCGTGCGCCGGCCGTGGTCCGGACGCCCGCGATCGCCCGGTTCGCCTGCCGGGCCGCGGCGGCCGTCTCCAGAAGGTCGCGCTTGAGCTTGTCGGGCCCGCGCACATTGCCGAGCCCGGCCGCCTCCCGCCGCACGGTCGCGAGGCTCTGCCCGGCCTGGCGCGAGGCGGTCGAGACCTCGACGATGTCGCGCTTGAGCTTGTCCGGGCCGCGGGTGCCGTGAATGCCGCCGGCCGCCGTCTTGATGCCGGCC
>NZ_JBEOMB010000270.1:0-672 GCF_046000175.1 Rhodoplanes sp. SY1 | reverse complement strand
CCGGATTTCCGCGCGTCCCCGTGCCGGCGCCGAGCGATGGATGCATGGCCCGCCACGCATATGAGCGTCGCACGCGGGCGCGACACGCGCATCCATCATATTCGTCGAGAAGCATTCCGTCGCGGAACGATGGATCGCCGGGTCGCGCCCGGCGACGACGTCGAAGGCGGCCGCCGCGCTCGATCCGGGGCGGTG
The DNA here is from genome assembly GCF_046000175.1 of Rhodoplanes sp. SY1. Lineage (NCBI taxonomy): Bacteria > Pseudomonadati > Pseudomonadota > Alphaproteobacteria > Hyphomicrobiales > Nitrobacteraceae > Rhodoplanes > Rhodoplanes sp. SY1. The sequence goes on along the minus strand of NZ_JBEOMB010000270.1, from coordinate 477 downwards.
ACGCCGCGCCGCGTGCGCCCGTCCGGCGCCCGCCCGCCTACTTCTTCTCGATCCCGGCCTCGGCGACCACCTTGGCCCATTTCGCCACCTCGCGGGCGATGCGGGCCTTGAAGTCCTCGACCGAGCAGCCCTGCGCCACCATGCCGTACTTGGTCGCGGCAGCCTGGATGTCGGGCAGCGCCAGCACCTCGACCACGGCCTTGTTGAGCAGCGCGACGATGTCGGGCGGCGTCGCCGCCGGCGCGGCGAGGCCGTTCCAGCTCGTCACCTCGTAGCCGGGCAGGCCGCTCTCGGCGACCGTCGGCACGCCGGGCAGCGACGGCGCGCGCTCGGTCGCGGTCGTCGCGATGGCGACGATCTGGCGCTCCTCCAGCGGCCCCTGCAGGGCGGCCTGGTACTCGAACAGCACGTCGACGTCGCCCTGCAGCATCGCGGTGATGAGCTGCGGCGTCGTCTTGAACGGGATCGCCGTCACGG
>NZ_JBEOMB010000269.1:0-827 GCF_046000175.1 Rhodoplanes sp. SY1 | reverse complement strand
AGCCCGACTAGCATCAAGACATACACGGAAAGGTTTTGGGCCATCGTATTAAAGAGGTCGGCAACCATGGTAGCTTTATCACTGTTCGTGACGAACGGGAAAGTCACTGCCAGCATGATGGCGAGCAACAGCGACACCAGCGGCAAGACGAACAGCCAGCTCGCAGCGCACGTTCTACGAAAGTCTTCAAATCCCAATGCGGTGAAGGCTGCCAGAACAGGGACAAGGAGCTGATGAAATAGACCTAAATACTGGTTTCTATCTTCCGCAATCTTGACTATGATTTTCGTGCCTATAGCTTGTTCATCAAAAAGCCGTTTGATGTCACTGGTTGGTGTGCCGATGCCGGCCAGCATAAAACCGAAGGCAACAATGATAGGTGCGGAGTAGAAAATTAAAAGGGCAATCAACAGCGCTACCAAGGGAGCAGTCTCGGGGCGACGGCCTGTCTGCCGAACGGTGCTGGAGGTATCGACCGTGTTTGTAACAGAATGATCGCCCTGCGCCTCATTGGCGCTTCGAGGGGATAACTCTTGGCCGATCTGGGCGTTCTGACCTGGCAAAGCTAACCGCTCCGAATCGACATCGGTCGGGACCGGCGGATCGGGCGGTGTCGAAATGGGCTTGGTGACCTCGCGATCGCTCATACGGTTCACCATCGGTTGCGCACAACTTATTGTTGGCCTCCCACCAGCCGTAATCAATAAATTTGTATGTGAACCGAAAAGAGGCCCCGGGGGCATTCGCCCGGGGCCTCTTTTCCCATCCAGCGGGGTAGCAGCGCCGCTCAGTCGAAGCGGACGCGACGGTAGATGTCCTGAAGCGGC
>NZ_JBEOMB010000268.1:0-579 GCF_046000175.1 Rhodoplanes sp. SY1 | reverse complement strand
CGCTGGAGAGCTTCACGGCGTCGCAGATGGCGGTGCTGCGCTTCGTTCTCGCCGCCCTGCCGGTCGTGCTGGTGGCGCGACCGGCGCCGTGGCGCACCATCCTGTCGGTCGGGGCGACCCTGCTCACGGGGCAGTTTCTGCTGCTGTTCTTCGCGCTCGCCGCCGGTCTGCCGCCCGGCCTCGCCTCGGTGACGACCCAGATGCACGCCTTCTTCGCCGTGCTGATCGCCGCCGTCGTGCTGCGCGAGTATCCGACCCGCCGGCAGGGGATCGGGCTCGTCGTCGCCTTCACCGGGCTCCTGCTGATCGGCCTGACGGTCGGCGCGGATCTGCCGCCGCTCGCGCTGGGCCTGGCGATGGCCGCCGCGGTGAGCTGGGCGACCGGCTCGATCCTGTTGCGCAAGACGCCGCGCGGCGTCGCGATGGGCCCGCTGATCGTGTGGTGCAGCCTGGTGCCGCCGATCCCGGCCTATCTCGCGTCGCTGCTGCTCGACCATGACGCGTCGCTCCATGCCGCTGTCGTGCATGCGAGCCTCGGTAGCCTGCTCGCGGTCCTGTTCCTCGGCACGCTCGCGACGA
>NZ_JBEOMB010000267.1:0-518 GCF_046000175.1 Rhodoplanes sp. SY1 | reverse complement strand
GCCTGTGCGAGGCGAGCTTCGCGGACCTGGTGTTCTTCTGCAATTCCGGCGCCGAGGCGATGGAGGGCGCGATCAAGGTCGCGCGCAAGTACCATGCGGCCAACGGCGCGCCGGAACGCGTGCGCATCGTCACGTTCGAAGGCGCCTTCCACGGCCGCACGCTGGCGACGCTCGCGGCCGGCGGACAGAAGAAGTACATGGAGGGCTTCGGCCCGCCGGTCGAGGGCTTCGACCAGGTGCCCTACGGCGATCTCGACGCCGTCAAGGCGGCGATCGGCCCGCAGACCGCGGCGATCCTGGTCGAGGCCGTCCAGGGCGAGGGCGGCGTGCGGGTCGGCACCCCGCAGTTCCTGCGGGGCTTGCGCGAGATCTGCGACGCCGACGGCCTCCTCTTGGTGTTCGACGAGGTGCAGACCGGCATGGGCCGCACCGGCCCGCTGTTCGCGCATCAGCGCGTCGGCGTCACGCCCGACGTGATGGGTGTCGCCAAGGCGCTGGGCGGCGGCTTCCCGGTCGGC
>NZ_JBEOMB010000266.1:0-701 GCF_046000175.1 Rhodoplanes sp. SY1 | reverse complement strand
TCGCCGACCTCGCCCAGCGCTACTCCTTCGCCGAGATCGTCCGCGCCGCCGATGCGGGCCGGTCGGTCATCTGGGGCGGCTGGAGCTGGGAATCGCCGCTCGTCTTCGCCTGCGACACCATCCCGGTGTCCTACGATCAGCTGTGGGCCGAGGACAGCCGCCGCTCCGAGGCGATCGCCGAGGACCACTTCCAGATCCCCTCCGAGTTCTGCTCGATGATCAAGGCGATGGTCGGCCGCCTTCACACGGACCGCCATCACCGAATCAAGCGCGTCGTGCATTTCGGCTCCGGCTGCGAGCCGATCCATTCGGTGCTCGAGCTCGCGAAGGCCGACGGCTACGACGTCTTCACCATGGAGACCGTGACGGCGTTCCGTTCGGACGAGAAACGCCAGGCCGGCATCACCCTCTTGATCTCCGAGCTGCAGCGGTTGTCGCAGTGGCTGTCCGGCAAGCCCGTCGACGAGGATCGCCTCGCCACCGAGATCCGGCGCAAGAACCGCGTGCTGCGCAAGGTCGCCCGCGTGCTGGAGCTGCGCTCGCGCCATCCGCTCGTCGTCGACGGCTACCACACCAAGCTGATCTTCATGGGCGCCATGCACGGCTACGGCGATCTCGAAGCCTTCGCCGACGTGCTCGACGTGCTGATCGGCGAGCTCGAGGATCTCGGCGAGCCGGATGCGGCGACGCTCGCCGACCAC
>NZ_JBEOMB010000265.1:0-606 GCF_046000175.1 Rhodoplanes sp. SY1 | reverse complement strand
GCCGCGGCGAGCAGCGCGTCGAAATCCTCGAGCGTTCCGAAGATTGGGTCGATCCCGGTGTAGTCGGAGATGTCGTAGCCGAAGTCCGCCATCGGCGAGGGAAAGATCGGCGACACCCACAGCGCGTCGACACCGAGCTCCACCAGATGCGGCAGCCGCCGCAGGATGCCGGCGAGATCGCCGATCCCGTCGCCGTTCGAATCCTGAAACGACCGCGGATAGATCTGGTACAGGATCCCGGTCTGCCACCAGCGGGCGGACCACCCCCGCCCCGCAGCGCCGTCCAACGTTTGCCGCTCGGTTTGCACGGTTCTCGTCTGCTCGGCCAGCGCGTCCATGGCGGCCCCCTGTTCGTCCATCGGCATACCGCTAGACGAACGCAGCCGAAGCCGCCCGGTTCGCCGCTTTTTTGCAGAGCCGAAGGACAAAAACGCCGAAGGCCGCCCGTCTCCGGGCGGCCTTCCTGCTTCTCGTCTCGGTCGCGCCTCGTCGGACCGGGCGTGACCGCCCTGCCCGGCCGCAGGCCGCCGGGCCTCGCCGTCACTCGGCGGCGGGCAGCGCCGCCGGCTGCTCCGGCGGCTTGTCGGACGACACCTTCTCGCGCTC
>NZ_JBEOMB010000264.1:0-744 GCF_046000175.1 Rhodoplanes sp. SY1 | reverse complement strand
GCGACGGCGTCGAGCAGCGCGGGACAGACGGGCGTGTCCGGAAGGACGGGAGAGCAACCCACGACGACACTCCTGCGCTCGCGGGTCCGGACGACATGGTCGTCGGACGAGGCGAATGCGCAGCGCGCGTGCCGGAAGGCACGTCACGGCTGGAGAAACACCGTCGCTAGGTTCGCGTGATCGCTCGGCGGGGATCGGATCGCCTCGGACGTCGCGTCGTCGAACTCGGGGTCGTCGGACGCTGCGCGCGAAGGAGCCGCAGGGACTGCGTGGCCGATCTCTGAAGTTTCGCGTGCTCCGTGACCGCGGCCATCCGTCACGAGACGGCGGCAATCTGGTCCGGACGCCCTGGCCCTGTCAATCGGCGACCATGCAAGCAGAATCACGGATGCGTTCGCACGCGCGGCCCTGATTCTCAAACGGGTTTCGCGGAGCCCGGCGAAAAACGCACGGCCGAGATGATCAGCAGGAATGAGACTTCTTCGGCGTGCGCCGGAGCGGTATCAATCGCGCGACGCCGAACGGGACGGCGTTTCCCCCTCCCCCGGATCCCGAGGTGATCTCCATGGACATCGCCACCGATCGCATCGGCAAGCTGGCCCTGATCACGGCCATGTCGAGCGACGACGAAGAAATCAGAATCAAGGACTCGCTGAAGGACGACCCGCACGTGCGGCTCACCGTCACCTATGTGAGTGGCCGCAAAGGCGACATCGAGCGGGTGTTCGTCCGCTCGCTGATCGG
>NZ_JBEOMB010000263.1:0-2066 GCF_046000175.1 Rhodoplanes sp. SY1 | reverse complement strand
CAAAGGTGCGCCGAGGCGCGCCGTGCCCACGCCGACGGGCGCTGTCGATCACACTCGGCCGCCGGTGCGCGACCGCGTGGGAACGCTTCGCTTTGCCCACCCTACGTCTCCGGCCCTTCTCCTCTCCCCACATCGCTCGTGCCCGGGGCTCACCCCCCTCCCTATCCCTCCCCCACAAGGGGGGAGGGAACGGGGTGTTGCACTGTCGGAATTTCATCTCACGCGAATGCACGATCAGGCCGGTCTCCTCCAGCTCGCGGAGCTGCCGGGTCAGGACCCGCTGGGTGACGCCGGGCAGCTTGCGGCGCAGCGCGTTGAAGCGCAGGCAGCCGTCGAGCAGGTGGTAGAGCACGACGCCCTTCCACTTGCCGTCGATCAGGTCGAGCGTCGCCTCGACCGGGCAGCCAGGGCCGCAGTCGTACCGTCGCGCCGTCCTCGCCATGGTATCCTCTAAGATACTTAGAGCCCAATTTGTGCATTCTTGCGCTCAGCGAGCATAGTGACACATTCGCCGACGAACAACGCGGGCTCGCGAAGAGCCAGAGCCCACCCGGTCCAGGAGATCCCACCCATGCGTGCCGTCGGCTTCACCCGCTCGCTGCCCATCGACGACCCCGAATCGCTGATCGACCTGACCCTCGAGCGACCGGTGCCGACCGGTCGTGACCTGCTGGTCGAGGTCGCCGCCGTGTCGGTGAACCCGGTCGATACGAAAGTGTGGAAGCGGACCGAAACTAATGGAAAGCCTGTCGTTCTCGGTTACGACGCGGCCGGCGTGGTGGTCGCGGTCGGGCCCGACGTGACGCTGTTCCGGCCGGGCGACGAGGTGTTCTACGCCGGCTCCATTGCCCGGCCCGGCACCAATTCCGAGCTCCACCTGGTCGACGAGCGGATCGTCGGCGGCAAGCCGCGGAGCCTGGGCTTCGCGGCCGCCGCGGCGCTGCCGCTGACCGCCATCACGGCCTGGGAGATGATGTTCGACCGCCTCGGGATTCCGCGAAGCCGGGATGGCCGGGACGGGGGCCCCGCCCTGCTGCTGATCGGCGGCGCCGGCGGCGTCGGCTCGATCGCCATCCAGCTCGCCCGCGCCCTCACCGACGTCACAGTCATCGCCACCGCCTCGCGGCCCGAGACCGCCGACTGGGTCCGCGGCCTCGGCGCCCACCATGTCGTCGATCATTCCCAGCCGATGGCGCCGCAGCTCGCCGCCATCGGGCATGCCACCGTGCCCTATATCTTCTCCACCACGAGCACCGACCAGCACTTCGACACGATCGCCGAGGTGATCGCGCTCGCAGGGCACGCTCGGCCTGATCGACGATCCGGGACCGATCGACGTGCGCAAGCTGAAGCGCAAATGCGCCTCGCTGCACTGGGAGCTGATGTTCACCCGGCCGCTGTTCGGGACCGCGGACATGATCGAGCAGCACCGGCTGCTGAACGCGGTCGCCGATCTGGTCGATGCCGGTCGCATCGCGACCACGGCGACCGAGACGCTCGGCCGCATCGACGCGGCGACGCTGCGCCGTGCCCATGCCCTGATCGAGAGCGGCCGCACTCGCGGCAAGCTGGTCCTCGAAGGATTTTAAGGCGTTAGCAGGGGCTTCGAAACCACCGTCGCAAAACCCAACGCAAAACGGCCGGGGCGAGCCCCGGCCGTTCGACGAATTTCCATGGTTAACAGGACGTTACGGTCAGACCTTCTCGACCTGCCCGAACTCCAGCTCGACCGGGGTGGCGCGGCCGAAGATCGACACCGCGACCTTGATGCGGGAGCGGGCGTCGTCGACCTCCTCGACCACGCCGTTGAACGAGGCGAACGGCCCGTCGGAGACCCGCACCTGCTCGCCGATCTCGAACGAGACGGTCGGCTTCGGCCGCTCGATGCCCTCCTGCACCTGGTGCAGGATGCGGCCGGCCTCGGCCTCGGAGATCGGCATGGGCTTGTTGTCGCTGCCGAGAAAGCCGGTGACCTTCGGGGTGTTCTTGTGGTAGGCCTCGTCGGTGAGGTCCATCTTCACCAGCACGTAGCCGGGGAAGAACTTGCGCTCCGAATCGACCTTGCG
>NZ_JBEOMB010000262.1:0-761 GCF_046000175.1 Rhodoplanes sp. SY1 | reverse complement strand
GGCACCATCGTGCCGGGGCCCGCGTGTCGGGCGACCTGCTCGCGCTCCGCGATGCGGTCGAGGCGACGCTGCTCGCCGCCTCCGGACCGCTCGCCGCACTGTCGGATGCACCGTCGACCCAGGGCATCGTCGGCGTCGGCATCGGCCTGCCGGACCCCGACAGCGTCGCGTTCGGAATCGGCGGCCCCGGCGAGGCGGCGTTGACGCTGTTCACCGAAAGCGTGCTGCCGCGGGACGCGCTGCTGAGCAATCTCGCGCAGAGCGCCGGCACCCGTGCACTCGCGAGCGTGCCGGTGCAGCAGGTGCCGGTCGGGGCGGTCGACGCCTACTCGCATCGCGCGAGGCACCGCCCCGCGCCGGGAGGTGTGTCGGTCGGGCACGTCGACATCACGGCGGGCACGCTCGGCAGTCGCGCGATCGGCCTCACGGCGCCGTGGAACAACCGGCACCTGATCCTCAGCAACAACCATGTGCTGGCGAACTCGAACGCCGGCCGTGTCGGCGACAGCATCGTCCAGCCTGGTCCGGCGGACGGCGGGCGCCATCCCGCCGATCAGATCGCGGTGCTGGCGCGCTGGGTGCCGATCAATTTCGGCGGCTCGCCGAACCTCGTCGACGCCGCCTTCGGCTGGGCCTGGCATGAGCGCATCCGCGGCGGGCAGTACTACCTGTCCGGCGGCTGGCCACGGCGACGGTCACGACCGGCGCGGCGCCGGCACGGGCCGAAGGTCGCATCAGGATCGCCGAGCAGTTCGGCATCG
>NZ_JBEOMB010000261.1:0-692 GCF_046000175.1 Rhodoplanes sp. SY1 | reverse complement strand
GGCGGATAGTAGGTCGGCGGGTAATAGGTCGGAACCGCGTAGACGGGCGCCGGCCGATACTGGGTCGGGGCGAAGCCCGGCGCGTAGTAGACCGTGGCGTAGCCGCCGGAGTTCGGGCCGCAGCCCCAGCACCGGCCGCTGTAGCTCCCCGCCTCCGCGGCGGTCGCCAGGCCGACGAGTCCTGCGGCGAACGCCGCCGCCGTCGTCATTCCCTTCCAATGCGGTATCGTTCGACACGACATGGACAGCACTCCCTTCGACGCACGTGTCACACACGACGTCTCGGCCGGGGCGAGCGCTGCACGACGACCGCAGCACGACCGGACCGGCGCCGAATTTTCTTCTTGGTCTTGCCGACGTGATACCGCACAGGCGTGAAGGCGCGCCTACCCGACGCGGGTCGAGGCCCCCCTCCACGGGCCGACTTCATCGCGGGGTTAACGTCGCGCCTGCGCCGCGCGGCGAAACCTCGGATCGCCGGAAAGCACTCCTTCATCGCCGCGCCGGTCATCGCGAGATGGTCGTCGCGAGATGGTCGTCGCGGGATCGTCGTCGCGGGATCGTCGATCGCGAGGCGGCGCTCGGCCGCGCCGCGCCCGTGTCGAAGCGGCAGGCCCGCTCAGTAGCAGGGCGGATACGGGTAATAGCCGCACTGCGGCGCCGTACGGGTAGGCCCCGTAGGCCGCCGCCGC
>NZ_JBEOMB010000260.1:0-594 GCF_046000175.1 Rhodoplanes sp. SY1 | reverse complement strand
AGAGCCTTCGCGCGGCCGGCCACACGGTCGACGACTGCGATCTCTACGCCGAAGGCTTCGATCCGGTTCTCAGCCGCGAGGAGCGGCTGACCTATCACGACACCGCCGTCAACCAGGCGCCCGTGCAGGGCTATGTCGACCGGTTGCAGGCCGCCGAGGCGCTGGTGCTGGTGTTTCCGGTGTGGTGCTTCGGCCTGCCGGCGATGCTGAAAGGCTGGTTCGATCGCGTGCTGATGCCGGGCGTCGCCTTCGACATCAGCGATCCGGCCAACGTGAAGCCGGCGCTGACGCATCTGAAGCGCATCGCCGCCGTGACCACCTACGGACGGCCGCGCTGGACCGCGTTGCTGATGGGCGATCCGCCCCGCAAAGTGATCACGCGCTATCTGCGGGTGCTCTCGGGCGGCCGCGCCAGGATCACCTACCACGCGCATTATCACATGAACGTCTCGACCGACGCGACCCGCGCCGCGCATCTGGAGAAGGTGGCAAAGGTGATGCAGGGATTGTGATCCCCGCGGCCCTGCATCGAGATTCCCCTCATGGTGAGGAGCGCGTCTCGCACCATGAGGCCGCCTCGCCCTTCGAGACGCG
>NZ_JBEOMB010000259.1:0-708 GCF_046000175.1 Rhodoplanes sp. SY1 | reverse complement strand
AACATGCTGGCCAAGGAGCTGACCTTCATCGGGCGGGCCGAGTCGGCCGGCCTGGTCGTCGGGGCGCGGGTGCCGATCATCCTGACCAGCCGGGCCGACAACGACCGCGCCCGCCTGGTCTCCTGCGCGCTCGCCCAGCTCTACATCCATTGGTGCCGGACCGGACGGTCCGCCTGCTCGGTTCCCGGATTCGCCAAGGCGGCGGAGTGAACCGCACCCGCCGGCCGGCCGTAGATCGACGGCCGGTCGTCACAGCGCAGGCGAGTGTCTCGTAACCGGAAGGAACAGGTCCGTGGACCGCGTCACCAAGCAGGCCGGGCGCGCCGCGATGCGGCGAGCGTCGGACGACGAGCGTTCGCCGGACGTGCCTGGCATGGGCGGGCCGGGCGCGTTCATGCCGGGTTCGGGCGTGCCGGATCTGGCCGCGATCGGGGTGAGCACCGATCGCCTGTTCTCGCGCACCATGGAGCGGTTCGGCTACGACCACGGTGTCCGGCTGCAAGGGCAGCTGCGCAGCCTGGGGCGGGTCGGCGACCGCATCTGCGCCTGGGCCTTCGGCCCCGGCGTGCTGCCGCTCGACGCGCGCGACTACACCCTGGTCGTGGTCGAGCGGACGCTGCGCAACACGGCGCCGCTCGCCGCGCCGCTCGCCGTCTCCACGCTGGTCGCACCGCCGCACGGCGACAACGGCTTCCTGCTCGCCGAGCG
>NZ_JBEOMB010000258.1:0-540 GCF_046000175.1 Rhodoplanes sp. SY1 | reverse complement strand
CGACATCTCCGACGAGCTCGGCACCCTGGTCGTCACGGCCGGCACGGCCATGTATGCGCTCACCGAGATCGGCGGGCTCGTCGCCGGCGAGAGCCTGGTCGTCATCGGCGAGGGGCCGATCGGCCTGTTCGTCGCCGCGGTCGGCAAGGCGCTCGGCGCCTCTCCCGTGGTGGTGACGGGCCTCTCGCCTCAGCGCCTCGCGATCGCGGCCGGGCTCGTCCACGTCCTGATCACCGACGAGGCGGCGGCCCATGCGGTGCTGCGGTGAAAGCGCCACCGCCGCTTGACCCGGCATGCCCTGCCCGGTACTGCACGATTGAGCTTTCTCGGCTTCGGGGTATAGCGCAGCCTGGTAGCGCGGGAGTTTTGGGTACTCCAGGTCGCAGGTTCGAATCCTGCTGCCCCGACCACCCTATCATGTTGATTTCTTATCGATTCTTGGTCGGCGATTCGGACGCGATTCCGACGTCCGCTTTCGATCTCGGTGAGGGGCGGCCTCGCGCGCCGTCGGCGCGGTCGGTGACCGGCTTGCGTTTCTTC
>NZ_JBEOMB010000257.1:0-663 GCF_046000175.1 Rhodoplanes sp. SY1 | reverse complement strand
GAGCAGGCCCGATAGGCCGCGACGATGGCGAGCCGCGCGTCACGCTCCAGCGCGGCCCGGTCGGAAAGGTCCCGGCCGCACGACGGTGCGGGTGCGGGCGGCGCCGGCACGTCGGCCGCGCCGATGGTCCGGTGCCGGCGCTCGTAGGCGATGCGGGCGAGTGGCGGCAGGAGGGCGACGTTGAATTCCAGGCCCCCGCCGCGGCCCGACCGCCGCCGCGCATAGGCGAGGCTCTCGGCCCAGCCCTCGCGGTCGGCGAGTGCATGCACGCCCATCTTGGTGGACGGCAGGCCCGGCAGGGCCTCTTCGGCGAGTTCCTGCGCGGTGAGCCACTCCCTCATCGCCGCGCTCTCCACTCGGCGTCGGCGGCCTGTTCCTCGCGCTCGGCCTGCAGCTTGTCCTCGCGCGCCTTCTCGCGGCGCAGGAGGGCCTCGTAGCGTTGCGGGATGGCGATCATCCCGATCTCGTTCAGGAGTGCGTTCAGCGCCCGCGCGTCGCCCGTGACGGCGACCAGAGCGGCGAGGCGCTGCGCCGAAATGGCGTGCGGCTTCTCAGGCGACGCATAGGCGTCGAGCATCGCCTTCGACATGCGCTCGCCGAGGTGCTCGGTCATCGCGGCCGCGATCTCGTCGCGTGTCTGGCCGCAGGAATCGAGCGTCTCGG
>NZ_JBEOMB010000256.1:0-650 GCF_046000175.1 Rhodoplanes sp. SY1 | reverse complement strand
TTCTCGGATCGGCTCTCAGTGTTATACATAAAAAGTGGTTGTAGCTAGATTGCTTCGAAAAACAAACCGCCGCATCATCAGCAGAGGTCAGAAAGATTTTGTTCAATTTTTTTTTTAACCATAAGTTATTTGTGCGGAACGAGAAAGCCGCGCGAGATCGGCGTCGATCATCTCGGCGACCAGTGCTTCGAGACTGGTCTCCGCCGTCCAGCCGAGTCGCTCCTTCGCCTTGGCCGGATTGCCGAGCAGGATGTCCACCTCGGCGGGCCGCAGGAAGCGCGGATCGGTGACGACGTGATCCTCCATGGCGAGGCCGGCATGCGAAAAGGCGAGCCGGCAGAAGTCGCGCACCGACGCGGTGCGGCCCGTCGCCACGACATAGTCCCCCGGCGCGTCCTGCTGCAGCATCAGCCACATCGCCTTCACGTAGTCGCGAGCATGGCCCCAGTCGCGCTTGGCGTCGAGATTGCCCAGCGCGATCGTCGTCTGCAGTCCGAGCTTGATGCGGGCGACGCCGTCGGTGATCTTGCGGGTGACGAACTCGATGCCGCGCAGCGGCGACTCGTGATTGAACAGGATGCCGCTCGAGGCGTGCAGCCCGAAGCTCTCGCGGTAGTTCACCGTCATCCAGTGGGCGTAGAGCTTGGCGG
>NZ_JBEOMB010000255.1:0-494 GCF_046000175.1 Rhodoplanes sp. SY1 | reverse complement strand
GGCGATCTGGGCGCGCAGCACGGCGCTCCCCAGGATGGCGGCATCGCTCACCGACGCATCGGCCCGGAACGCCGAGCGGCACGCCGCGAGGTCGGGGATCAGCAGCGCCGTCACGTCGTCGCGGTCGTGGCCGGCGATGACGAGGTCGCGGATCAGCGGCGCCAGCTTCTCGATGGCACGGGCGCGCAGCGGCCCGACGCTGACCCAGGTGCCGGTGGCGAGCTTGAAGTCCTCGGCGATGCGGCCGTCGAACAGGAAGCCCTTCTCCGGGTCGTCCGGATCGGCGAAGCGCACCGCGTCGCCGAGGCGGTAGAAGCCCTCCTCGTCGAACGCGGCGGCGGTGAGGTCGGGGCGCCGCCAGTAGCCGGGCGTGATCGACGGGCTCTTGATGCGCGCCTCGAGCTTGCCGACCGACGGCACGAGCTTCATGTCGACGCCGACATTGGGGATTCCGACGACGCCGGGCGCGCAGGCCTTGGCCGTGACGCTGAGGG
>NZ_JBEOMB010000254.1:0-1367 GCF_046000175.1 Rhodoplanes sp. SY1 | reverse complement strand
GCCGTGGGTCGAGCCGGCAAGCGCCTTGAGGACCGCCCCGGCGGCGCCGCCAGAATACGCGTAGGCGATCCGGTTCCGCAGCTGGACGAAGTCCGACGATCCCGGCGATTTCAGCTCGATCGGGAAGCCGACGAGGTCGGGCTCGGGATCGGCGACGTCGAAGCCGAGCTTGGTCGTGCGTTGGCCTCGCCATAGCTTGCAGGTGAAGCCGTCGGCGGTCCGTCGGACGTCGAAATCGCTCATGCGCTCTCCCGCTGCCGGTGCCTGTCCACAGGCTCGTGTGACCACGCGACCTCATGCGACCACGCGACGACGACGCCACGCGGGGCGCCACAGGGCTCGACGCCGTCGGGCGTGACGCCATTGGCCGTGCCCCGGGTCTCGCCCTTCGTCGCGGCCGGGCCGGACCACAGCGGGAACGGCCGACGGCATGATGTTGCATCGAGACAAAAATGCAAGCTGCGATTGCCGTGGCGACGCATGCCCGGTCACCCGTGGCCGCCGCGGCGATCGCCGAGAGGATGGCTCTCGGCGGGTGTCGGGTCGACGCCCGGCCTCGCGCCACGCACGGCCGCGCCGGCGAATAGGCGCGTAAGGCTTGGTCTCGGTCGTGATCAGACGGAGGGGACGGGTCTCGGCTCCGGTCATGCCGAACTGCTGGAAGGACCAGTCCCGAAGAACGGGTCGTTAGTCCCGATGGATCACCTGGGACGGCCGGCGCGGAGCCGGCATGCCGGAATCGGGACTTCGTCGAGACTTAATAGCCTATGAACGCCGCGTTCTGCGCGGGTCAGGTATTAGCTTCATCAGCGAGCGGGAATGTACGGATTCTAGCTTTCTCACATCGTGGTACCTCTTTGTCATTGTTCTTGAAGACGGAGGCCCACTCATATGAGTGGCCATGAAGACAGACTTGGAACTCGACGCCAGAGATTTATTCCGCGGGTCGTATTGCCGAGACAGTCGTTGGATATCGAGACCGTCGCGACGCTGATTCTCTATCGGGACGTGGTTCTCGATCGGCCGTGTTGCGAAGACTGCGGCCGCCGGTGTCAGGTCGTGTCGCGGAACTTCAGCATCGCCGGACCGATCAGCCGCGAGATGCGGACCTACGAGTGCACGGCCTGCGGTCACACTCAGGCGGCACCCTACACGCCGAACAGCAACGACAAGCGGCCGAACTGAGTCGTCGGGATTCGCAGACGCCGCGCCGCGGGTTGCGCGTGCGAGTCCGTCGTGCCTCCATGGTGCGGCCGCGCCGGCGCGGCATCCGGAAGCCGCGATGCTCGACACCGTGACGATCGTGCTCGATTGGCTCGGAGTCGTCGTCTTCGCCGTCACCGGCGCCCTGGTCGCCTCGCGCAAGC
>NZ_JBEOMB010000253.1:0-519 GCF_046000175.1 Rhodoplanes sp. SY1 | reverse complement strand
TCCTCCCCAGCCCTCCCCCGCAAGGGGGGGAGGGAGCTACATCGGGGCATGTGCTTCGATCAGAGGCGCGCAATCCGGCCTCTCCCCGCACGGCGGGGAGAGGTTATCGCGGACGCCTCGGCCCTCACCTCACGAAAATCTTCCCGGTGATGCGCTGGATGTTGCCGAAATAGATCAGGTCCAGGGTCTCCTTCGGCAGGTCGAGCGAGTCGAGGATCGCCTGGGTGTCGCGGATGAAGCCCGGGCCCTTCTCGGGGTCGAACGGGCAGTCGGTCGCGAACAGGATGTTCTCCTTCGGGTAGAAGGCGAGACCGGCCTGGGTGCCGATGCGTGACGAGAACACGGCCGTGTCCGGATAGAAGCTCTCGCGGAAGTAGTCGAGCGGGCGCTTGGCGAGCGACGCCTTCAGGCTCGCATAGTCGGCGTCCGAGGTGCGGGTGCCGATCAGGTCCCAGCCGGGCCCGATGCGGCCCTCCAGCATCGGCACGATGCCGCCGAAGTGGTGGACGATCGGCTTCA
>NZ_JBEOMB010000252.1:0-640 GCF_046000175.1 Rhodoplanes sp. SY1 | reverse complement strand
TATCAGAAAATCGGATCGGCTCTAAGAACGCCTCGCCAGTGGTCCTCGGCTTGGGATCCATTTCACGGATCAGCGAGTCAGAAATTCGATGCGTCGTCCAGAACTATCCGCGCACAGGTCTCATTACGGAAGCTTCCAGATTCACTTCACGCTCTGGAGGGCTTGCCCACTGACACAGCAGGCGTCGCCGTTTCGAATTGCGATCGCGTGATGCTCGTGCCAAAGATAGTTGCATTTTCCGATGAAGCCGCTGGTTTCAATGGAGCGAAAGAATTCACCCTGCCGGCCAGCGATGCCGGCACCTAGATGCCCGGGATTGACATACATGGCGAAGATAAGATGGCGGTCTTTCCGGAATACCGAATAGCTGACATCGTCGACGATAAGGTTCGGTGCACTGCCGGGAACGATGTTGCACAGTTTTGCCAGCCGGCGCGTTGCGTTATCGCGCGCCGCTTGGTTCCAGGCTCCATATGAATGGTGCTGCCTATCGTTGAAGAAAGTTCCGGAAAACGCTGAACCGACAAGCTGAGGAGCAATGAAAAGGAGGTTAATTGAGACGCTGAGCGCGGTGACACAAGTGAGGCCGATCGCGACGCGGTGGGCCGCGCGGCTCTCCATTAGAGCGGAATCCGATCAT
>NZ_JBEOMB010000251.1:0-791 GCF_046000175.1 Rhodoplanes sp. SY1 | reverse complement strand
CTGCCCGAGACCTTCGTCGACTACGAGGAGACGCCACGCGAGTACTCGCTCAATGCCGTCACCACGGTGCTCGACGTGCAGACCCGCGTCTCCGACCTCTACAGCCACCCTTATGATCAGATCCAGGAGCAGCTCCGGCTCTTGATCGAGAAGGTGAAGGAACGGCAGGAGAGCGAGCTCGTCAACAATGCCGAGTACGGCCTTCTCGCCAACGCGGCGCCGTCGATGCGGATCGCGACCCGCAAGGGACCGCCGACCCCGGACGATCTCGACGAGCTGATCTCGCTCGTGTGGAAGGAGCCGGCCTTCTTCCTGGCGCATCCGAAGGCGATCGCGGCGTTCGGACGCGAATGCACGCGGCGCGGCGTGCCGCCGCCCACCGTGACGCTGTACGGCTCGCCGTTCCTCACCTGGCGCGGCCTGCCGCTGGTGCCGTGCGACAAGCTGCGCGTCGGCGAGGACAACAAGACCTCGATCCTGCTGCTGCGCACCGGCGAGAAGAAGCAGGGCGTCGTCGGCCTGTTCCAGCCGGGCGTGCCCGGCGAGGTCGCGCCGAGCCTGTCGGTCCGCTTCATGGGGATCAACCGCAAGGCCGTCGCGTCCTACCTGATCTCGCTCTCCTGGTCGGCCGCCGTGCTGACCCACGAGCTCGCCCCGCTGCCGGCCGTGCTGGTGTTCGCCGCCATCGCGCTCGCCCTCGCGGTCGACGTTCGCCGCGCCGCCCGGGTGCGGACCGGCGACGTCGCCGAGAGCAGCCGGAGCGCCGAGGCCGGCGACCTCGTCATCGACGC
>NZ_JBEOMB010000250.1:0-3074 GCF_046000175.1 Rhodoplanes sp. SY1 | reverse complement strand
AGGCGATGAAGATGAAGACCGTGATCGGCGCCCACAAGGCCGGCACCATCACGGGCATCCACGTCAAGGACGGTGACGCGGTCGACGCCGACCAGCCGCTGGTGACGATCTCCTGATCACGCCGTCCCGCCCGGGTCTCCGGGCGCGCATGGCGCCGACGCAAGACCGGCCGGGCTCGCGCCCGGCCGGTCTCTGTTCGGGGCCTCCGATGGGGGCGGATCAGCGTGCGGCGCGGCCGCTCGCCTTGTCGACCAGCGCGATCAGGCCTTGCAGGAGATCGATCGGCCGCGGCGGGCAGCCGCGCAGCGTGAGATCGACCGGCACGACCTCGCCGACCGACCCGACCACCGCGTAGCTCGCGCCGAACACGCCGCAGCCGGCCGCGCAATCGCCGACCGCGACGACGAACTTCGGCGCCGGCGTCGCCGCGACGGTGCGCTCCAGCGCGACCTTCATGTTGCGGGCGACCGGGCCCGTGACCATCAGCACGTCGGCGTGGCGCGGCGAGGCGACGAACTTCAGGCCGAAGCGCTCGCAGTCGTAGACGGCGTTGTTGAGGGCGTGAATCTCCAGCTCGCAGCCGTTGCACGAGCCGGCATCGACCTCGCGGATGGAGAGCGAGCGGCCGTAGACGCGGCGCACCCGGCTCTCCAGCGCCCGCCCGACCTCGTCGAGCGCCGCCGCCGACGCACCGGAGGCCGGCAACGTCACGGGCCGCGCGAACAGCGATTTCAGGATCAGGGTGCGCATTGCGAGCTCGGCATGTTGCTGGCTCTCTTCGCCGAGGTCCGTAGGGTGGGCAAAGCGAAGCGTGCCCACCCTCGGCCGCACGAGACGGTCCTCACACGGGCCGCGTGGGCACGGCGCTGCGCGCCTTTGCCCACCCTACGGCGCTTGACGGACGATCGGGCGGTCACAGATCGGCTCCCGAGTACGAGCAGTTGAACGACTTGTTGCACAGCGGGAAGTCGGCGACGATGTTGCTCTCGATCGCCGCCTCGAGCAGCGGCCACTGGAACCACGAGGCGTCGCGCACGTGGCCGCGCGCGACGATGCGGCCGGGAAGAAGGCGCAGCCACACCAGGAGATCGCCGCGGAACGCCTCGGTGACGGCTATGCCCTCGCACGCTTCGGTCGCGTCCGGCAGCGGCGTGAAGACCGGCCCGCCCGGCAGTGCGCGCAAAAGCTCGCGGATCAGCTTCATCGACGCGGCGACCTCGCGGATGCGCACCTGGATGCGGGCGTCGACGTCGCCGGCGGTGAGCACCGGCACCTCGAAGGCGCGGCCCGCATAGGGCGCGTAGGCGAGATCGCGCCGCGCGTCGAAGTCGCGCGCCGAGGCGCGGCCGACCGGGCCGCCGGCGGCGAAGCGCCGCGCGAGCTCGGCCGACAGATGGCCGGTGCCGCAGGTGCGGTCCTGGATCGAGGGCGTGTCCTCGTAGAGGCGGACGATCTCCTCGAAGGCCGGCGTGATCGCGTCGAGCGTCTCGACGATCAGCTTGGCGCCCTCGGCCGTGACGTTGGCCGTGACGCCGCCCGGCACGATCATGTCCATCATCAGCCGGTGGGCGAACACGGCCGCCGACGCCGCGAGAATTTTCTCACGAAAGATCCCGCAGTGGGCCAGCACGATGGCGAAGGCGGCGTCGTTGCAGATCGCGCCGATGTCGCCGAAGTGATTGGCGAGCCGCTCCAGCTCGGCCATCACGCCGCGCACCGCGACGGCGCGCGGCGGCGGCACGACACCCAGTGCCGCCTCGACGGCGCGGGCGAAGGCGAAGCTCGAAGCGACCGTCGAGTCGCCCGAGACGCGCGCCACCACCTTGGCGGCGCGGTCGAGCGGCGCGTCGACCAGCAGCCCGTCGATCCCCTTGTGGACGTAGCCGAGCCGCTCCTCCAACCGCACCACGGTCTCGCCGTTCGCCGTGAAGCGGAAGTGGCCGGGCTCGATGATGCCGGCATGCACGGGGCCGACCGGGATCTGATGCAGGCCCTCGCCCTTCACGGGCAGGACCTGATAATCGGCGGGGTCGCGCGGCACCGCCGGCCCCGCCGCACCGAGCGGCGCCGTTGCCGTCCAGGCGCCGTGGTCGAGCCAGGGCCGAAGGTCGGGCGCATCGACCGGCTCGTAGCCGAACAGATCGCGGATCGCCCGCTCGGGCCGGATCGCCGGGGCATGGCGCATGCCGACCGACGGGAAGCGGCCGTCGATCACGGGCGTCGAGACGACACACGGATCCTCGCCGACCCGGCGCAGCGCGAGATGCACGGCCCCGGTCTCGGCCCACAGGCCGACGAGATCACGCTCGCCCTCGCCGAGCAGCTTGGCGATCGCCTCGAACACGGTGGCGTCGACCAGATAACGCGGCCACGGGCGTTGCGGCCCGGCGACGTCGGCGTCGGCGAGCAGCGCCGTGATGCGGTCACCGGCCTTCGTGGTGTCTGGTTTCGCGGTCTCGGCCATCACGATCACCCGAGCAGCGCGGCGACGCCGCGGAACCAGCGCACCAGCGCCTCCGGCAGCCACAGGCCGGCGATCAATGCGAGCAGGAGGTGGACGAACAGCGGCACGTAGGAGGCCTTCACGGGCTCCGATTTTCCACGCGGCTCGCCGAAGACCACCTGCTGCATTCGCATCAGCAATGCTCCGAGCGCCAGGATCAGGCCGGCGATCAGCACCACGGTGAGCACCGGCTGGCGCGAGAAGGCGGTGGAGACGAGCAGGAACTCGCTCATGAACACGCCGAAGGGCGGCAGCCCGACGATGGCGACGACGCCGAGCGAGAAGCCGACGGCCAGCACCGGATGGGTCGACGACAGCCCGCCGATGTCGGCGAGGCGCTGCGTGCCCTTGGCCTGGGCGACATGGCCGACGGCGAAGAAGATCGCCGACTTGACCAGCGAGTGCATGGTCATGTGCAGAAGGCCGGCAAAATTGGCGAGCGGCCCGCCGATGCCGAACGCGAAGGTGGCGATGCCCATGTGCTCGATCGACGAGTAGGCGAACAGCCGCTTGATGTCGCGCCGCCGGTACAGCATGAAGCCGGCGAAGACGAGGCTGACGAGCCCGAGCG
>NZ_JBEOMB010000249.1:0-542 GCF_046000175.1 Rhodoplanes sp. SY1 | reverse complement strand
GAAGACGCCGGTGTTCGCGTTCGAAGCGACGATGCCGGGGCCCACGAAGTTGCGGCCGATACCGATCTCGCGCCGCGCGGCGATGACACGTCTCCGGTTCCGCACCCGACCTCCAGGACGTCGCTCACGCTATCGGCGCGCATTGCCGAGGAGCCTCACGATGTTTCTCGCGTGTCGATCGCACGAATCCTTCGCCATCGGCGCTCCTTGGCGCTGTAGACGCCGTCGTAGTGCGCGTCGTAGCCGGGAACCGTGTACTCGAACACTGTCATGCTGTGCCCGTGCCGGTCGTGAACGTCGACCTCATTACGGTAATAACAATTGTGTCATGCTTCGACGACATGAAGCCGATCGGCATGTCGGATCGCAGCACCATCGAGCCGACCGGCGGAGACGAAGCGATAAGGCCGGCACTCGCAGCCCCCCGGTCGCCGTGACGCCCGAGTAACGTTCCCGTCACCCTCGATCGAGCAGCCGATCGCGAGACCGTGACCCGAGGTGACACAGAGATGTTAGTGAACAACCGGAAAAGTCTCACGGGC
>NZ_JBEOMB010000248.1:0-444 GCF_046000175.1 Rhodoplanes sp. SY1 | reverse complement strand
AAAGCCCCGCACGCGGCGGCGGTGCCGCGTTCCGGGCGGGCCGGACGTGCCGCCGGCGGACTGTCCGACCCGCGCCGCGGACTACTCCGCGATGATCCGCTCCGGCACGGCCTGGTAGGCGTCGGCGTGCTGCACGGCGGCGGGGCGCGCCTTGGTGCCCGGCATCACCTCGAAGCGGGGATCGAAGTCCACCATGGTGGCGGCGAGCTTGGCGAGCACGGTCACGTCGCCCTGGACCTTGGCGGTGCCGTCGGCGATCTGCGCCTCCAGGGTCTTGGCGCCCATCATGGTCTGCTCCAGGGCGGAGCGGTCGATGGTCAGGGTCAGGTCCGGCTTGTCGGCCTGGAAGCCGGCGATGCTGGTGAGGGTGGCGTTCTCCAGCTCGACGATGAACTTTTCGCCGTTGTCGGGCGTGACCAGATTGATGGTGAAGCGCAGCCCCTC
>NZ_JBEOMB010000247.1:0-996 GCF_046000175.1 Rhodoplanes sp. SY1 | reverse complement strand
GGCGCGCCGCGCCATCTCCATCTCCTTCTCGACGAAGGACGAGAACTCGGCCCGGAATCGCTCGGCCGAGAACCGCTGCGCCTGCTGGCGGCAGGTCGTGCGCGAGAAGGTGTGCTCCTGCGCCACGAAGGCGCGCACGCAATCGGCGATGTCGTCCGGCGTCGGCGTGAGGAAGAACATGCCCGAGCGGTTCGGCACCGAGGCGGACACGATCTCGCGGGCGCCGCCGCGGCCGAGCGCCAGCACCGGCGTGCCCTCCGAGAGCGCCTCGACCATGATGATGCCGAAGTCCTCCTCGGCGGCGAACACGAAGGCGCGCGCCGTCGCCATCAGGCGGCGCAGCTCCTCGTCGCTGACGAAGCCGGCGAACGACACGTTCGGCGTGGCGATCTCGCGCAGCCGCTTGCCCTCTGGACCGGCGCCGGCGACCGTCAGCTCGAGGTCGGGCAGCTCGGCGAAGGCACGCACCACCGCCTCGATGTTCTTGTAGGGGACCAGCCGGCTCGCGGCCAGGAAGTGGGTGCCGCGCGGCACGTCCGGCCGCAGCTTGCCGATTGTGACGGGCGGATAGATCACCTTGGCGGTGCGGCCGTAGACGCGGCGGATGCGCCGCGCCACGAAGGCCGAGTTGGCGATCATGGCGTCCGGGCCGCTCGCCGTGCGGGTGTCCCACAGGCGCATGCGGTGCAGCACCATGCGGGCGACGGCGCTCTTCAGCCGGCCGTAGCCGCTCTCGCGCAGATAGCTGTGCTGGAGGTCCCAGGCATAGCGCATCGGCGAGTGGACGTAGGAGATGTGGATCTGGTCGGGCCCGACCAGGACGCCCTTGGCCACCGCGTAGCTCGACGACAGCACGAGATCGTAGCCGGACAGGTCGAACTGCTCGATCGCCAGCGGCATCAGCGGCAGATAGGTGCGGTGCTGCGAGCGGATGAACGGCAGCCGCTGCATGAAGCTGGTGTTCGCCCGGTCGTAACCGATCTTGGCGCGCTCGGC
>NZ_JBEOMB010000246.1:0-695 GCF_046000175.1 Rhodoplanes sp. SY1 | reverse complement strand
CGTCGTGCCGGCCCTGATCTCGCTCGTCATCGGATTCTCGCAGGGCTGGTCGCTGCGCGCCCGCCTCGGCGAGACGGCCGCGCTGCGGGCGACGGTCGAGAAGCTGGAGCGCGAGGCGCGCGCCCGCGACGCCGCGGCGAAAGCCGACCAGGTGCGGGCCGAGACGGACGCGGCCGAGCGCCGGCTCCTGGAGGAGAAAGTCGATGCGCTACAAGCTCGCCCGACTGCCGGTGATTGCCTGCCTGACGATGCTGCTCGCCGGCTGCGTGACCTCTGGGGCCGTTGACACGCGCACCATGCTGCCGCCGCTGCCGGCCGATCTCGTCGCCTGCTTCGGACCCCGCACGCTGGTGCCGCGGCCGCAGGGCAAGGGGCCGCTCTCGGCCGCCGAGGTCGAGCGCCTGGTGGCGCAGCTGAAGATCTCAGAGTGGGCGCACGACCGCTGCGGGCGCCGGCTGATCGCCTTCTACGAGGCCCTCGCGGCCGGACTGAAAGGGAACTGAGGGGCGCACGATGCAATTCGACTGGGCCGGCACGATCGCGCTCATCAAGGACGTGTGGTGGTTCCTCTCGGTGCCGCTCGCCGTGCTGATGGGCGTCGCCATGTACTACCTGCGCGGCCAGTTCCCCACCAAGGCCGAGTACGAGCAGCAGAACGCGATTCTTCAGAAATCGATCGGCGCGCTCTCCGAGCG
>NZ_JBEOMB010000245.1:0-2559 GCF_046000175.1 Rhodoplanes sp. SY1 | reverse complement strand
CGCCGCCCCCAACCGATCCCGCATGCCCGAACCCGAGCGGCACCAGATCGAGCGCCCCGACATACGCGTCGATCGCCCGTACCAGATTGTCCGGCCCGACATAGTCCTCGACGCTCGGCGGCAGGAAACTCGGCTGATTGCGGCTCACGCCGGCCTTGAATGCGCGATTCGTCATAAAGCCAAATCATACCTCGCCGCCGGCGCCGATTCTTGCCCAGCCTCATCGCGCCGTCCATCCCGACGGCTACGGCTACAGCCGGTTCTGCGACCTCTATCGGGCCTGGGAAGGGCGCCTGTCGCCGACCATGCGGCAGAGCCACGTCGCCGGCGAGCGGCTGTTCGTGGACTACGCCGGGACGACGCTCGAGGTGGTCGACGCGGCGACCGGCGAGGTTCGAACGGCGCAGCTGTTCGTCGCCGTGCTCGGGGCGTCGAGCCTGACCTATGCCGAGGCGACGTGGACGCAGGGTCTGTCCGACTGGATCGGGTCGCACACACGGGCCTTCGCGTTCATCGGCGGGGTTCCGGCCATGGTGGTGTCCGACAATCTGAAGTCGGGCATCACCAAGGCGTGTTTCTTCGAGCCGGCGGTCAATCGCAGCTACGCCGAGATGGCGGCGCACTACGACACGGCGATCGTTCCGGCGCGGCCGTACAAGCCGCGCGACAAGGCCAAGGTCGAGGTCGGCGTCCAGGTGGTGACGCGCTTCGTCGTCGCCAAGCTGCGTCATCGTCGGTTCGATACGCTGTCGTCGTTGAATGCCGCGATCTCTGATCTGATCACGACGCTCAACGAGCGTGTGTCACGTCATCTCGGTGCCAGCCGTCGCGTGCTGTTCGAGCAGGTGGAGCGATCGGCGCTGAAGCGGCTGCCGGCCGAGCCCTATGTCTTCGCCGAATGGAAGGCGTGCAAGGTCGGACTCGATTATCACGTCGAAGTCGCGAAGCACTATTACTCGGTGCCGCATCAGTTCCTCCGCGAGACCGTGTGGGTCCGCATCACGATGCGCACCGTCGAGGTGTTCCATCGTGGCAAACGGATCGCGGCGCACCTGCGCGCGTCGTCGAACCGCAGGCACACCACGGTGCGCGAGCACATGCCGTCGAGCCATCGTCGCTTCGCCGACTGGACGCCGGAGCGGATCAGACGATCGGCGGGCGAGATCGGCCGCAACACCGGCACGCTGGTCGAGATCATCCTGACCGAGCGGACCCATCCCGAACAGGGCTTCCGCGCCTGCATCGGCATTCTGCGACTCGAGAAGACCTGGGGCCGCGACCGGCTCGAGGCCGCGTGCGAACGCGCCATCGCGATCGGTGCACGCTCCTACGGTTCGGTCGTCTCGATCCTGAAGAACAACCTCGATCGCCACCAGCCTGCGACGCCCACGGACGGGCCGGTGAATCGCGCACGACAACATCCGGGGCCCCACCTACTTCCACTGAGGAGATCACGACCGATGCTCACACATCCGACCCTCGATCAGCTCCGAGCCCTGAAGCTCGACGGCATGGCGCGCGCCTTCGTCGAGTTCGCCGCGAAGGACGAGACCCGCGATCTCGCCCACGCCGAATGGCTCGCTTTGCTGCTCGACCGCGAGACGGCCGATCGCGACACCAAGCGCTTCCAGACCCGCCTGCGTGCTGCACGATTGCGCCACAGCCAGGCCGTGGTCGAGGACATCGACTATCGGACGCCGCGCCGGCTCGACAAGGCGCTGTTCCAGCAGTTGGCCACCAGCCGCTGGATCGCCGAGCACCGCAACCTGCTCCTCACCGGGCCGTGCGGGATCGGTAAGTCGTGGCTCGCGTGCGCACTCGCCCAGAAGGCCTGCCGCGACGGTCACACCGTCCATTACGCCCGCGTGCCGCGCCTGTTCGCCGACCTCGATCTCGCTCACGGCGACGGCCGCTTCCCCCGCCTGTTCCGTCTGCTGACCAAGGTCGACCTCCTCGTCCTCGACGACTGGGGACCCGACCGCCTCTCGCCCGGTCAGCGCCGCGACCTCATGGAGATCGTCGAGGATCGCCACGGCCGCGGCTCCACCCTGATCACCAGCCAGCTTCCCGTGTCCGCCTGGCACGAGATCATCGGCGAGCCCACCCTGGCCGACGCCATCCTCGACCGGCTCGTCCACAACGCCCACCGGATCGCGCTCGACGGCCCGTCGATGCGCAAGCTCGCCGCCGACCAGGCGAACAGCCCCGCGGCGTCCACCGACGCCATGACCGCCGTCGCCAAGCCGTCCAAGGAGGCCAAGAAGTGAACCGCATTCCGAGCCGACCGGCCGCCCCCGTGGGTCGACAGGGACCTCCCGCGCGCGCCGCCGCGTCTGCCGTGGGGGCACGCCGCGTCGCGCGCGGGTCCCTCCTATCGACTACGGGGACGGCCTCCGCCACCCTTGACCGAACCGCCGTTCGCTGAGATCAGCGAGTGAACCCGACGGCCCCCTCACGCCTCGCGCCACACTGGTCGCGATCGGTCGGAACGGGTGGTCGCGATCCGTCGGTACAGGTGGTCGCGATCGTCGGAATGCGCAGTGAACAGCTCGTCGATCC
>NZ_JBEOMB010000244.1:0-552 GCF_046000175.1 Rhodoplanes sp. SY1 | reverse complement strand
GATCGTCCCGGCGTCCTGCGCCGGATGGCGCGGCCGCGCGCTGATGTGGGAGAAGCCGAGCGCGTCGAGGATCTTGCCGATCGTCCGCTCGTGATACTCGACCCCGAAGCGTTCGGCGATCAGGCGCTTCAGATCGACCCTGCGCCAGCGCACCATGCCATGCACGGCCGGGTCCGGGCCGGTCTCGACGATCTGCGCCAACTCCGCGAGCTGGGCGGCGGTCAGCCGCGAGCTCGGACCTTGCGACGGGATATCCAGCAGGCCGTCCGGGCCCTGGGTGTTGAATCGATGCACCCAGTCGCGCAGCGTCTGCCGGTCCATTCCCCCGATCCGGGCCGCCTCGGTCCGGTTCATGCCGTCCCGGACCGCCGCCAGCGACAACAGCCGCCGGCTCTGGTTGGCGTTCTTCGACGCCGCCGCCAGCCGCCGCAGATCGGCCGCCGAGAAATCCGTCCGCAGAGCAACCGCTGTCGCCATGGCGCGAATCCTCCCGCGCCGAGCGAATCACATCCGCCCGCTCCCCGGAATCCCCAGCGAGTCAGTCACAGAGGC
>NZ_JBEOMB010000243.1:0-816 GCF_046000175.1 Rhodoplanes sp. SY1 | reverse complement strand
GGCGCCGAGCCCGATCGCCCGCCGCCGCCGGCGCAGAATCAGGTCGTGATCGAAAACGTGAGGAGCACCCATCTACCACCCTGCTATAATCCTGCGCGTGTGCGCCGAACGACTCGATGGGAACGCGTCGTCCGACTCCGACTTGGTCCGAGGTTCTGGTCCGTGGTTCTGGCGGAAACTCGGGCCGGAGTCTCGCGCGGCAGGCGCGGTCTCCGAATCGTCGGCGCAGCACGCGTCGGTCGAATCGAGCGTCGTCTTGGCGTGATGCTTGCATGATATTCGGTCGCCAAGCCGGGCGGCGCGGACCCCCGCCGGCGTGACGGCAAGGTGTCGTGGCAAGGTGTCGTGTGACGAGGGACGCGACGAAGAGACGTGCGGAGGGGACGACGCGTGACACACGGCTGGACGTGCCCGACACGTGATCAGATGCGCGATGGCGTCGTCTGGACACGCGCCGAGCGGCGTCGATGAACAAGGGTTCATATGGCGACCCGGGCGACCACGGCACGGACCGGACTGCGCGCCGCGCTGCGGCTCGCCGTCGACGCCATCCTGCCGCCGCTGTGCCCGGCCTGCGGCCAGCCGCTGACCGACGACGGCGCCGTGTGTGCAACCTGTTGGTCGCGCTTGTCGTTCATAGCGCGCCCTTATTGCGATCGTCTCGGCATCCCGCTGCCGCACGACGCTGGTCCCGGGGCGTTGTCGGCCCGTGCGATCGCCACGCAGCCGGCCTTTGGGCGGGCCCGCGCCGCGGTGATCTACGACGATGTGGCCGGATCGCTGGTTCATGCGTTGAAGTACGGCGACCGCATGGAG
>NZ_JBEOMB010000242.1:0-834 GCF_046000175.1 Rhodoplanes sp. SY1 | reverse complement strand
TCCTTGTCGAGCGACTCAAGCGCCTCGCGAGTCATCCAATCCTTGAATCAGGACCCGTAGGCCCTGTCAAAGATCAAGTCTTCAGCGATACCCGTGAGCAATTGCCACCGACCTACCTCGTCTATTTCGGCTCGACATCCGTTACCGTGTGCCGGCGTCGTTCGCCGGTTCTTGGCATCAGCCGGCGGCGCCGGCACCCGTGTCCCCGCTCATTTTTGACGCCTCCGCGAATCGGCGTCACAGACAGAATCACGAACGATTCAACAGGTGCAAATTGTCCGGGTGAGATGTGGGTAATCGGAAGCGCCGCCGGACAGATACTCCGTGCATCCGCTGATCGTGTCGTCGTCGCCGGCCGTGGGGGAGAAGCATGCCTGCTCGCCGCTGCTCCGTCGCGCCCGACGCGCATCCTTCCCGTCGGCGATCACGAGCACGAGAGCAATCGTGGTGAGCGAAAGCAGCAGCGATTTCGAATGACGCACCGGCCCCTCCGAAACGGATCCGGTTCAACGGGCCGAATTATACACGTCGCGATGGAATCGAAAAAGGCTTCTGTCGTTCGTCTCCGTGTCGTCGATGTCGACCGACACGCGGCCCGTGCCGGTCAATCGCGCCCGTCAGTCTCCCGCGGCGGCGGCGCCGCGGTCGTGCCGCCCGCCATCGTCACCCGGCCGAGCGACAGGCGCTGCACGCCCTTCTGGGGCATCGGAGCGCGTCTGGAGGAGAGGGTGCGCGAGTTGACGCCCATCCAGCCGATCTCGGAGGAGAGGCGGCCGTACTCGATCTTCGGGCAGCGATCCATCACCACCTTGAGGCCGAGGCTCTCGGCGCGCG
>NZ_JBEOMB010000241.1:0-563 GCF_046000175.1 Rhodoplanes sp. SY1 | reverse complement strand
GGGTCGTCGTTGCAATAGGGCAGCACCGTGAAGCCCGCCGCGACCAGGGTCTCGGTCGCCCGCAGAAGCTCCTCGACATCGGGATACAGAAGTTCGCGGTCGCCGATGACCTCGAGCTTGATCCAGTCGGTGCCGAGCGCCTCGCGGGCGAGCTCGGCGGTCAGCACGGCGTCGCGCGCCGTCTGGCAGCCGGCCGTGTTGGGGAGGAAATGCGCCTTGTCGCCGATCAGGTCGACCAGGCTCTCGTCCTCGCCGGCGAGGCTGATCCGCCGGATCGCCGCCGTCACCATCTCGGTGCCGCTCGCCGCGATCGCGTCGAGCATCACCTTGCGGTTGGGATAGCCGGCTGTGCCGAGGAACAGACGCGACGCGAAGCTGCGCCCCGCGATCACCAGCGGGTCGGTGTTGGTTTCGATGCTCATGTCAGCCTCCGGGCCTCGCCCGCACGATCTCGACGGCGTCGCCGGACGCGAGCGCCGTGGTGCCCCAGGCGGTGCGCGGCACCACCCGTCCATTGACGGCGACTGCGATGCCGCGGGCGCCGGGGTCGATGTCCTTCTCGG
>NZ_JBEOMB010000240.1:0-615 GCF_046000175.1 Rhodoplanes sp. SY1 | reverse complement strand
GCTCGGCGGCACGGGCTGATGCCGAGCCAGGTGTTCAAGTGGAAGCGCTTGGCCGAACTCGGAGTGATCGGAATCCGCGGAGCCTCCGAGCTGCCGTCCCTGATCGCGGCGGAGACGGCGGGCGGTCGCTCCGAGGCGAACGGCACGACCGCGGCGACAGAGGCACGGTGTCAGCCGACGACGACGCGCGGCGGGGTCATCGAGATCGATCTGGGCCGGGGTCTGTTGGTGCGGGTCGATCGGGACGTGGATGCTGCCGCGCTCGCGCGAGTTCTGGACGTGTTGGAGCGGCCCCGATGACGCTCCCGATCCCGAGTGGCGCGCGGGTGTGGCTGGCGACCGGCCACACCGACATGCGGAAGGGCTTCAACGGCTTGGCGCTGCAGGTCCAGGAGACGCTGCGGCGGGACCCGCACAGCGGTCATCTGTTCGTCTTCCGTGGGCGCAGCGGTGGACTGATCAAGATCCTGTGGCACGACGGCCAGGGCTTCTGCCTGTTCGCGAAGCGGCTCGAACGCGGGCGGTTTCTATGGCCGTCGCCAGCGGACGGGACGGTGCGGATCTCGGCGGCGCAACTCGGCTATCTGTTGTCCGGGAGTAAGCGGTCTTCTGATC
>NZ_JBEOMB010000239.1:0-487 GCF_046000175.1 Rhodoplanes sp. SY1 | reverse complement strand
GCGGCCGCACGCCTCCGCGATCGCGCGGCCGACCCCGCGGGCCGCTCCGGTGACGACGATGGTGCGTCCGTTCAGCATGCGCCTTGCCCGCCTCCGCGGCTCTCGTTCAGACGGCCGTCCGCGCCGCGGCGGCGTCCTCGGCGGCGATCTGCGCCTTGGCGGCGCGGGTGAGCATCTGGCGCATGCGCGACACGCCGATATCGTGTTGATAGAGCATCTCGCGCATGCGGGCGTCGTCCGGCATGTCCTCCAGCATCTCGCGATCCTGTTCGAGCACGTGCCAGTGCCGCTCTTCCAGCATGGCGCGGTAGAGGAAGCGCCACGCCTGCCGCGCGAGGCCGTCGATCTTGCGCATGCGCCAGAAGAAGACGTAGCAGTGCGTCTCGTCGATCGGCGTGGTGAAGCCGATGATGCGGAACACGCTGCCCGGGCCGGCCGCCTTCGGATACGGAATGTCGAGGCGGCAATAGGTCTGCGCCTCGGTGAC
>NZ_JBEOMB010000238.1:0-592 GCF_046000175.1 Rhodoplanes sp. SY1 | reverse complement strand
GGTCGCACTTCAAGGACAAGGACCTCGCCCGCGTCGCCTACGAGATCGCCGAGCCGAACTCGCGGCGCGAGCTCGAGGGCATGATCGACCACATGGACGCCATCCTGGCGGCGACCCTGGACGCACTCCGCCAGAACCTGTCGCCGACCGCCGTCGCCCGCCTCGGGACCGAATCGTCGGGCTGGCTCAAGCCGTTGGTCGCCCGCGCCGGCTCGGTGATCAACGGCGAGCACATCATGCCGGCCGCCATGTCGGACGAGACGGCGCGCCAGGACATGGTCGATGCCGTGTTCCAGCGCGGCGCCTGAGCGGGAGCGCCCGTGACCGACGCCCGGCGCTACCCCACCCGCCCGTTCCTCGCCGTCAGCGCCGCCGTGTTCCGCGCCGGGCAGGTGCTGCTGGTGCGCCGTGCCCATGCGCCTTCGGCCGGGCCGTGGACGCTGCCGGGCGGCGTCGTCGAGGCCGGCGAGACGCTCCACACGGCCGTGGTGCGGGAGCTGCGGGAGGAGACCGCGCTGGAGATCGCGCCCGTCGGGCTCGCCGGACACCGCGAGGTGATCGTCCGCGACGCCGAGGGGCGGACCGAGCGGCA
>NZ_JBEOMB010000237.1:0-2166 GCF_046000175.1 Rhodoplanes sp. SY1 | reverse complement strand
TTTGTCGTGTCGCCTGACAGGTAGATCGGAAGATTGCCCGTCTGGTCGCGCATCGCGCGCGCGAAGGCGAGGATGGCTGCCTGTCCCTTGTTGAGGCTGTAGAGATTGCACATCCCGACAATATAGGGGCAGGGGATGCGGTGGCACCACTGACCGCGTTCCCGGCGAGTCACCGAGTGGCGCAGAACGCAAGCGCCGTGACCGTCCATGATCGGGTTGTGGAAAGCCGGTACGGGTGAATACGGGGCAGGGCAGCAACCATTGCGTGCCGAGATGGCCCGGACCATTATACCCGCCGTACGCCAAATCGGGGCAGCGGTGATGACGGCAACGACGTCTTTCCTCGATCCGAAACCTCTTCTTGCGGTTCTGTTCGCGGTGCTCAGCGGGACCGCGTCGGCCCAGACGCCGAGGCCCGGACCGGAAACCGATATCCTCGGCCTGAAGCTGAACATGACGGTGGCCGAGACCGTCACCGCCCTTCAGGCCATCGGCAAAGGCCGGATCACCTATCACTACGCTGAACCGCGTTTTCCCGACGGCAAATGCGTCCTGGAACAGGACCGGCGGTATACGGCGTGGGCGGGTTCCTACACCTCCCCAAAGCTCGGCGACCGCGACGGGCGGGTGAGGGCCTATAGCTTCCCGCCGGTCGGAGATCGGGCTCCAAAGGCGCAGCGTTGCCCGACCTTTCTGACGGATATCACCTTCCTCGATCTTGTCGAGCAGGACGAAAAGCGGCCCTTCGCCACGAAGCTGTTCACCTCCGGCGACAAGGGCCCAAAGTTCGGTCCCGGCTGCGATTACTTCGAGATCGCAGGCACCGGAAACCTTCAGGGATTTCTTATCTCCGGAAGGATGACGGGCGGGAATACGATTGCGCCGTTACCGCCCCAGATCACCGCCTGCGAAGCCATTCGCATTGTCATGTCGCCGGTCGCGGGCGAGGAACGCTCCGCCCTCATCAGCCGCGTCAAGGTGTACCGGTCGGATCACCCCGCGTTCGACACGATCAGCAAGGCCCTGGAGACGAAATACGGCCCCGCCCCGACCTACACCACGGACGAGACCAAGGACACGTTCAGGGCTCTGGCCCGGCGGTGGACTTTCGACACCAGCGGCAAGCTGGTGTCTTCGAAACGCGGCTCGGAGATCGGGGCGTGTACGTCATCCCTCAACGAGCCCCGGGACGAGATGATGCCACCCATCACGACGGGCATCACCTCGGATTGCGCAGTCAGCGTTCTCACGCGGATTTCGTCGCTTCGCGAGAACCCGTATCTCGTCCGCTCCCTCGCCGTCACGATGCTGAACGAGGGCATGCTGTTCCGTCTGCTGGGCGAGCGAGAAGCCCTCGCCCGCACATTCAACGATGACGCCGCCAAGGCGCAGGCCGCCGGAGCCTCCGGGAAGGCGGAGAAGTTCTGAGGCTCCGTGATCGCCGCGAGAGAGACGAGGGGGGGGGCGCATCATGCGTCGCTGTGCGACGCACAACGGTCTCGTGAACGGGGCCCCCACTGCCGCCTTCGGCGATGCCGGGGTATCCGCCCTTCGGTAGTGTTATGACACCTCTTGTCTCGTTGCTGCACCAGTCTAGCGCGGCTCGGGGGCAGGGCGGAAACAGAGCATCTTCTCAACATGTTCCTTGAAAGAGGTTGGCTGCACGTCAAACGATACCGCGAGATATTTCTCAATAGGCTTTCGGAGGTTGCTCGCCTCAATACGAATTCGAATGCGGGGCTTGGCTCCTAATTCGGACTCAGACCTGAGCAGTCGGAATTTCAAGTTGTAAGAACTACTTTGATGTGGGAGTGCCTCACATGTCAGCTGAAGCGTTTCGGACGGCATATATGGGCGATCATCATAGTAGAACGACCACGGGTCACGCTCGCGTGGGCGAATCATACTTGCGAAATCCGTCGGCATATTATGCGTAATCGAATGTGCAGCCGAGACATAGGTGCCGCGGGGTGGGGTCGGAGGGCGTGGCAGCAAAAGGGAATTCTCACGCTTCTCCAGTTCGTCCTTATCAAGCGGATCATGCACGAGCACGCCATCAAAGCCTTCGATGGTCAGCCGCACACGATTGGCGTTCACATAACCAGAATTTGAGACCGAAATAGTGAACGTCGCTTCCGATGCCGCATCGTAAGCGGTCTTCTGATC
>NZ_JBEOMB010000236.1:0-1197 GCF_046000175.1 Rhodoplanes sp. SY1 | reverse complement strand
CGCGCGGATCGCCACATTGCTCTCGGGCGATCTCGATGCGATGGTCGGCCTCGATCGAAGAAAATGCCCGAAACGACTGATCTATCCCCAGCATCGCGTCCGACCGACGGTAATCCAGGGTCTCGAACGAACGGGGGGCGCAGGCGCTGCCGCGACGAACGCGTCGACACGAAGATGCGGCTCCACGAGCGCTGGAACCGTGACGTGATTCTACAGTCGGAAAGGCTCCGGCTTCATCGCGCCCGATAGCGGCGGCAATGACGTGTTCGCTCGCATCGGAGCGATCGAACGGGCCGGCCCGAGCGACCCCGACGAGACCAGACCCCCCGCGTTCGGCCACGACCGCGGGGGTCGTGTTTCACGATGCGTCCCGGCACGACGCGTCCAGACCGGCGGTCCGACGCGCGCGATCGATCACCCGCGTCACCCGCAAAGGAGATGTCCGCGTGCAAGTTCTCGTTCGTGACAACAACGTCGATCAGGCGCTCCGCGTGCTCAAGAAGAAGATGCAGCGGGACGGGATCTTCAGGGAGATGAAGCTCCGGCGGTTCTACGAGAAGCCTTCGGAGAAGCTGGCGCGCGAGCGGTCCGACGCGGTGCGCCGCGCCCGCAAGCTCGCGCGGAAGAAGGCCGTACGCGACGGTGAGATCGCGGCACCCAAGAAGAAGGTCGTCGCAGCGAAGCGTGGGGCAGGGCAGCAGGGCAATGCTGTCGCCGGCCGTCCCGCCGCGTTTCCGCGTCCGGCGTGACGGTCCGGAGGCCCTCGCCGCATCGCCGGCAGCCCGATCGTCGTCAGCCGTCGGTCTCGTTCGACAAACGACGGAAATCCTCGAGAACATCGGAGATCAGCCGCTGACGTCGCGGGTCCTGGGCGGCCGGGCTCGCGGCGAACAAGGTCAGCAGATAATGAGCCTTCTCGGCCGCCTCGGCCCACGTGTGGGCAGGCGCCGCCAGGAGATGAGTCTCCAGGTCCTTCTGTCTCTCCATCAACGCCTTGGCGTTCGCCTCGACGTCGACGCGCAGACGCCGCAGCTCGGTCGCCTTCTGGGCGGCCATCCCACGATGCTGATCGAGATCGATCGGATCGTCGGTCATGTCGTGCTCCCGGCTCTCGAAGTCGTCGGCCGATCGGCGAACGCGGCCCGGGACGCTCCGCAACGGTCCCGACCGATCACGACCCGTGTGGCTCGGTCGGTC
>NZ_JBEOMB010000235.1:0-570 GCF_046000175.1 Rhodoplanes sp. SY1 | reverse complement strand
CGCTGCGGGCGAAGAACGACCTCCGGATCGACGCCTCGATCTCCGACGGGTTCTTCCAGTTCGGGAACTATCTCGATTACACGGTGGGAGGAAGCGGGAATCTGGCCTACGACTCCTATTTCGAGCAGGTGAACTACTATCTTTCCACCTCCCCGAAGCGCGGCATCGACTCCTCCAATACGAACGAGATCAATCTCTGGTATTTCTATAATCTGAACGGATACAAGACGGCGCCGACCGCGCCCTACGGGAAGACCCGCTCGGGCACGGGCCAGGATCTCGCCTTCAATCCGAACAGCCCGAGCCCGGCGTCGTCCGATCTTTCCGCCGCCGATCTCTTCCCGAACAGCCTGCGGGTCTGCGTCTCCCGTTGCGGCAGCGACACCGCGGCTGACGTCGTCGGCTGGATCGACAAGCCGGGCTCGTGGTCCTACGTCCTGACGGCCGGCGCCGACACCGCGAGCGCCAATCCGACCAGCGTGCGTCCCCTCGCCGCCGTCGTCGCCAGCGGGGGCGACGTCATCGTCGACAAGCACACGTCCTATAATCAATATTATATCGGCGGCGCGA
>NZ_JBEOMB010000234.1:0-5257 GCF_046000175.1 Rhodoplanes sp. SY1 | reverse complement strand
CAAACGCGATTCCCCTGGGGGACACCGCGGACTGTCTGGACCACTCGGTTCCGGCTGACGTTCGTGACGCCCTTGGTCCGGCGGCAGCGTCGGGATCGCGAATACCACCGAGTCATTCGCGCTCGGCCCCAATCCGGCCGAATGTTTGATTTCCGGCATGGTAATTTCTGCCGCACCAAAAGAGTTAATAAGCTACCGGCGCGGTCTCGACAATCTGGAAGCTACCGGGAGAGGCGATCGACCGATCGGACGGATGTCCCAGGACCTCCGATTCCTGAGGTCTCGCCGAGGGGTTTCCGGAAGCCGATGGTTGAACAGGTTGATCTTCAGGTTCAACATCCACGGCGATTCTATGCCTTCCGGGACGGTGGCTTGGTCCGCATACAAATGCGATGCGTCGTTCGATGTCTCGGGGGCGATCTCGTCCTCGACGATGACGGTAAGAATCGGTTGCAGGGGTAAGACGGTGAATGTTTTCGAGATCGATACTGCGCTCGTGAATGATTACGAGCAATTCGCGCGGTCTTTCACCGAAATACGTGCGCCGGATATCCGCAGCCAGGTCGAAAACATCTATTCGAGCGATCGCTTTTGGCCTGAGCCGCTGATCAGCATCAATCCTCGATTCGAGCGCGGGGAGTCGATCGATGCCTTGGTGAGGTCCGGAACCCTCCACGAGGCGACGGCTGCGGTTTTTCGCATAGACGCTGTCCCGCTCACGCTCCACCGGCATCAGACCCAAGCGGTTGCAAAAGCGACCACCCGGCAGAGCTTCGTCGTGACGACCGGAACGGGATCCGGCAAGTCGCTCTGTTTCTTCATTCCGATCATCGATGCTGCCATACGTGCTCGCGCGCGGGGAGAACCGGCACGGACACGCGCGATCGTGATCTATCCAATGAACGCGTTGGCCAACAGCCAACGCGACGAGATCGAGAAATTTCTTAGGCAATCAGATCTTCCAACCAACCTGCGTCCGACCTTCGCGCGCTATACGGGCCAGGAGACCCGCGTCTGCATCCCGAACGGTGGGTCCGAATGCGCGACGCCGAAGCGATCGTGCGCCGCTGGCTGGTTCGCGCCTCGCTGTTGCAGTTCCTGGATGTCGTGGAGGAAAAGGCAGAGCCCGGGATGTGGATTCCCAGGCGGGCGTTCTGGGAGGCTGTTTACAAGAAAGATCTGATCCGCGATGCGTGGGTGGTTTTCGATGGTGGCGGGGCGCAGCGCGCAAGGCGTTCGTTCGGCAACGAGCTTCGGTTCGCGACCTTCTCCGGCGTCACGCCCGGGCAGGCCGTTCTTATACTGGCCATCGGAACCGGCCTCGTGGTGGAGTGGAGCTTCAGCGGAAAGTGCATCATCTGGGAGCAGGCCGACGCTCGCGACGCGCCGAGGCTTTATCAGCCGACATACCGCCCGGGGGACCTGCGCCATCGCACTGCGACCGATGATATCGACAAGCCGGTGTTCGCGATCTCTCACATGGGGTCCGAGTCTTATAATTGGCAACGGAAGGTCGCTGCCAAGCTGACCCGAATGACCGGCGTGCGGCTGACGCAGGCGGACTACGCGTACAGACCATGACCATCATGTTCACCACGAGGCACGAACCGGATCGCATCGTCGTCTCCGCGCAGGAAAAGCGGCTCCTGTCACGACGGAGCATTCCGGTCGCAGAATGGTCGCTCGCCGGCGGATCGGACGGGATCGCGGCAGCCTGTCTGCTGGGGCTCGTGGAGCGTGGCGACGCGACCGCTTCCGAGACCGCCGTCATGCTGACGCACCGCACGGCCGCCCGGTTGCCGGGCCGGGTCGCCGAGGCGATCGGACTTCCTGGTGTGGCGTCCTTGGCCGTGACGCTGTCGTTCGAGGGCAATATCGGAACTGCGGGATGCCGCATCCGGACCGAGTGGCAGGAAAACAACTCCAGGCTGGTGCGCCCCGTCCGACAGGGCATCATCGTCACCTGGGGCGAGCGGAAGGGGCGCTTGTCCGCAGCCCTGCTCGATCTCCTCGAGGCCGTGGATGACTTCAATGCGGTGTCGTCTGGATCGGATGACCAGAGGATCACAGCGTGGCAGCCCGTTCAGGAGGCGCTTCGCAGGACCACCGACCAGGCGGTCAGGGCCGACGGGTTCCTCGGCAGCCTGACCATCTATCAGGCCGGCTCCTTTGCGCTCGATGTGCGCGAGACGAGAGACGGTCCTGACTTCACGCCGGTGCTGATGTCGCGCGCCAAGGCGATGTCTCTCGAGGACGATGCGCCGGTCGCCGACGGCGAGGACGATGAGGGGCCGTCGGCCGAGGCGGTGCTGCGCAGCGAGAGCGCCGATGCGCTTCTGCCGCCCATGCTGCAACGGGAGTTCGAGAAGCAGTATTTCGGCGGCGCATCGGGTGCCCGGGATGCCTACGTGTTCCGGAAGAACACCTTCGTGGTCGTCGATCCGGATCTGAAGCTCGGTCTCGACGTCGTCCGCCGCAAGCGATCGGCCTCGGCCGACGAGCGGCGGGCGTTCGTGCGCAACCCGCGTCCGGCGCTCGCCGAAACGCTCGAGCAGGCGGGGCGTGTGGCGCCGGCGGTGAGCTTGTTTGTCGAGACGGCACAATACTCGGATCGGGTGCTCGGTCTCGGCGTCTGGGATCCGCCGAAGCTTCCGTGGCTGACCCGGCGCGCCGGCCAGTGGCTGCCCGAAGCGGCACCGGACGACGTGCAACGACGTTCGCCGGACAGCGCACCCGAAGCCGGCCCGGCCGGCGCCGACGAAACGGGTGCCGCACATTCGCCGAGGTCAGCTGACGACGCGCGCGACGCCGAGCCCCTGGCGGGCGGAGAGCAGCTCGCGTCTGCGGACGGCGATCCAGGATCGTCGGCATCCGATGGACGTAGCACCGTGGAGACCGGCACGTGCACGGCGGGCGATCGGCAGGTCCTGCAGATCAAGGCGAACGTGGATGGTGTCGAGTATCTGCTCGAGCACCCCCCACGGACTGTTCGTATCGAACGTGCTCTTCCCTATGATCGGCTGGGCGACACGGCCGCCAAGCCACACCAGGAAGTGGGGTTCGACTGGCTGATCCGAGCCTGGGCGGCCGGTTGGCCCGGCGTCCTGCTCGCCGACGACATGGGGCTCGGCAAGACCTTTCAGGCCCTGGCCTTCCTCGCGTGGCTGAGGAAGAACCAGCAGGCGCCTGGCCGTGGCCCGGAGCCGCCGCGGGGCCCGATCCTCGTCGTCGGACCGACCGCGCTGCTGCGCAACTGGATCGCCGAGGCGGAGAAGCACCTCGCGCCCGGCGCACTCGGCGAGTGCGTCGACGCGTTCGGTCCCGGTCTGGCACGAATCCGGCGGCGCAGAACCGCCGATTGGACCCCGGAAGACTCGGTGGATACCGATACGCTGCGCAGCGCCGGATGGGTGCTGACGACCTACGAGACCCTCGCCGACAATCATCGCGCCTTCGCCCGTGTCGGGTTCGCGGTCGCCGTGTTCGACGAGATGCAGAAGGTGAAGGCTCCCGGGACGATCAACACCCATGCGGCGAAGGCGATCAACGCGGACTTCGTGCTCGGCCTGACCGGAACCCCGATCGAGAACCGGATCGAGGACCTCTGGTGCATCATGGATCGCATCGCGCCGGGCTATCTGGGCGACCTCAAGGGGTTTTCATCGCGCTACGGCGGGGAGGACGCCGACACGCTGACAGAGCTCAAGGGGCGGCTCGACCTGCCGCGCGGAGCGACGCCGGCCATCATGCTGCGGCGGATGAAGGACAGCATCCTCGAAGGACTGCCGGAGAAGACCGTCAGGTCGCATCCGGTCACCATGCCGCCGCCGCAAGCGGAGGCCTATGCCGCAGCCGTGGCGGCCGCCCGCAATGGCGACCGCGACCGTGGCGCGATGTTGAAGGTCATTCACGCACTCCGCGGCATCTCGCTGCATCCGGACGGAGCCGGAGATGTCGACCCTTACGATCCCGTATCGGTATCGGCCTGGGTGGCGCGATCGGCGCGATTGTCGCAGGCCGTCTCGATTCTGCGCGATGTTCGAAGCCGATCCGAGAAGGCGATCGTCTTTGTCGAGGATCTGGCGGTCCAGAAGGCGTTCGCCGCGGCATCCGTGCCGCTGTTCGGTCTCGCCCGGGAGCCTGCGATCATCAACGGGTCCGTCCCGGGAGAGAAACGTCAGGCGATCGTCGATCGTTTCCAGAAGGCCCCACGAGGCTTCGATCTTCTGGTCCTGTCGCCGAAAGCTGCCGGCATAGGGCTGACCATCACGGCCGCCAATCACGTCGTCCATCTGAGCCGATGGTGGAATCCGGCCGTCGAGGATCAGTGCAACGACCGCGTCTATCGGATCGGCCAGGACCGGCCTGTGACCATCCACGTGCTGCTCGCGACGCACCCGGAGTTCGGCGATGCGTCCTTCGACGTGACGCTGGACAACCTCCTCAGCCGCAAGCGCGCGCTGTCCCGCCACATGCTCGCCCCGCCGGTGCAGGAGAGCGATATCGATGTGCTGTTCGGCGCCGTGGTAGCCGCCACGCTGCCATCGGACGTGAGACGGTAAAGCGTCGACGACCTCGCACCACCGACTTTCGCCGACAGCACCAGAGTCACAATTTGCCCGGCGACGCGACCACGTAGGTTTTACCGACCCTCCGCCTTTGAAGAACGGCATTGACGGAGGCGAGCCGCTTGGCCTGGGTTGCATGGTCGGCATTGAAGTCGTGGCGAACGACGACGCTTCGCGGCGGCCCCCAGGCGCCGAAGCCCTGGTCCAGAACGATCGTCGCAGTGCGCCCATCGGCGAACTCGATATCGAGGAAGCGACCGTGCGGTACATCCTTGTGCAGCACGGAAACTCGGATCTCGCGCTGCTTGCCCAGCTGCTCGATCACAGTTCGCTGGTCGACCCCGTCCTGCCAGTCGTGGCCGATCTGCCAGGGAGCACCGCGAGAGCCGGCGAAGCGCGGAGGCTGAGTTTCGATGAAGAGCGCCGCTGATGCGTTGCCCGATTGCGCGAACACCAGCTACATCGTGTCGATCAGCAAGCGCGCCACCAGTGGCGAGCACACATAGGCATCTTGGTAGGACGCGCGGGAGATGCCGTCCCCTGGCCAACTGCCACATTGCGTCAGCAGTATTGGAAGGCCGCGGATCGTGCACGCCCTTCTCGGATCAGCTTCGAGCACGCCGCGATGCTTTGGGCCGGCGCTTTCTCTGCGACTTCGCACTCGTCCCAAGTGCCGCGCGGCGATCAAG
>NZ_JBEOMB010000233.1:0-2681 GCF_046000175.1 Rhodoplanes sp. SY1 | reverse complement strand
TCGTGATCATCTCGTCGTCGGTGAACACGGTGCCGTCGAGCAGCACCGCGTCGGCCGCTGCCAGCGCCTCGCGGACGATCGGCGTGACCGCGGCGATCTCGGGCACGAAGGCGAGCTTTCGGCCATGCGCCGCGACGATCACGCCGATCACGTCCGACGCCGGGTCCGCGGCGTCTCCCTCGAGGTAGAGCGGCCGCTTGCCCGGAACCGGAAAGCTCTCGATCACCAGCCCGCCCGGGCCGGCGACGCGCCCGGAGGCGGGCAGGACACGGCGCACCACACGGTCGGCCGGGAGCGCATCGAACATCGGGTTGGCGTCGAGCGCAGCGAGCGTCGCGGCGTCGGCGAACAGGTCGAAGCCGTGCCCCTCGCGCAGGTGGAGAAGGCCGGCCATCTGGTCGATCTCGGCACCGGTCAGGACCACGGCAGCGATCGGGCTGTCGCGCAGACCCGCGCCGTCGCGCGGCGCCAGCGCCGGCGTCGCGAGAATCTGCGCACGCAGATCGGGCGAGGCGTTGAGCAGCATCCAGGCATCGCCGTTCGCCGTCGCCGCGACCGAGGTCTGCGTCCGCGGCCGCACCCTTCCCTCGCGCGCCGCCGCACAAACGCGGCAGCGGCAGTTCCACTGCGGCACGCCGCCGCCCGCGGCCGAGCCGAGCACGACGGCGGTCAGCGTCGGCACGGCCTCGCTCAGATCTCGGGCGGCAGGTAGCCGTTGATCTCGAGCCCGATGCAGATCTCGACGAAGCGCGGCGACGTCCAAGCCATGATCACGGTCCTTTCGTTTGGCGCAGCCGCGCGTGGTGCTCGGCCGCCGGGGGAATCAATTCGCAACAGCGCGACCCCGCCGAAGGTTCCTGGACCGCGCTCGCACTGCGGCGAGACGGCACGCTCCTGCGGCGCGCCGATCGTGCCGGCCGCTCGTCACGGCCCCTCGTTCTCCCGCGCCGGCACGCCGCCGGGGCTGCGCGCGCGCGGCGGCTCGCCAGCGAGATCGGGCGTCGGGTCGTCGAGCGCGTAGACCTTCAGATAGTCGCCCAGCGTCGTCTCGAAGCGCGCGTGTCCGGTCGCCGTGATGGCGACATATTGCCGTCCGGCGTGCTCGTAGCTCATCGCGCCGGCCTGGCCGCCGGCCGGCAGCCGGGCCTCCCAGAGCAGCCGTCCGGTCTCGGTCTCGAAGGCGCGCAGGAAGTTGTCCTGGGCGGCGGCGATGAAGGTCAGCCCGCCCGCCGTCATCAGCGGGCCGCCGAGATTGGCCGTGCCCATGGTGATCTTGACGCGCGTCGGGATACCCAGCGGCCCGGCGTCGAATCCGGTGCCGAGCGGCTTCGACCAGACGAGCTCGCCGGTGTCGATGTTGGTGGCGGCGATGAATCCCCACGGCGGCGCCAGGCAGGGCACGTTCAGGATCGACAGCCACATGGGGCGGTTCACGCCGAACGGCGTCCCGGAATGCGGCGCGATCGGCTGGTCCGGCCGCGCCCCGCCCGAACCGACCGGACGATCCTTCACCTGGGCCCGCGGCGTCAGGTCGACGATGTTCGGCAGCCGCGAGTAGTTGGCGACGACCACGCGGCGCACCGGATCGAAGCCGAGCCCGCCCCAGTTCATGCCGCCGACCGTGCCGGGCAGCAGCACCATGCCTTTCGCATCGACAGTGGGCGGCGTGAACATGCCGTCATAGCGGCGGGAGTGAAAGCCGATGCGGCACAGCGCGGCGTCGATCGGGGTGAGGCCCCAGATGTGGCGGCCGTCTATGCGCTCCGCCGTCGGCCCCGGCACGCCGCCGAGATTGGGGTAGAAGACCGAGCGCGGCTGCGTCGGCGAAAGGCGCTCGCCGGGCAGCTTGCCCTCCTGCGGCACCGCCTGGTGGAGCACCTGGCGCAGCGGCTCGCCCGTCGCGGCGTCGAGCAGGAACAGGTCGCCGCCCTTGGTGCCCTGGAGCACGGCGCGACGCATCGCGCCGTCGACCGGCACGTCGACCAGCATCGGCTGGGCGCCGATGTCGTAGTCCCAGAGGTCGTGCTCGACCGTGGTGAACGACCAGCGTGTGGCGCCGGTCGCGAGATCGACCGCGACCACTGCGGCCGTGAAGCGGTCCTCCTCGGCGGTGCGATTGCCACCCCAGTGGTCGGCGCCCGCATTGCCGGTGCCCAGGAAGGCGAGGCCGAGCGACTCGTCGGCCGAGACGACGTTCCAGACATTGGGCGTGCCTCGCGGATAGATCTCGCCCGGCGCCAGCGGCGCCTGCGGGTCGGGCCGCAGCGCGTCCCAGGCCCAGCGCAGCGCACCTGTCCGCGCGTCGTAGGCGCGCACCACCCCGGAGGGCGCGTCGCGGCGCTGGTTGTCGCTGACCTGCTGGCCGACGATCAGGAGACCGCCGGCGACCGTCGCGCCCGATGTGTTGGAGGCGAAGCCGGCCTCGCGCAGGCCCATGCCGGCAGTGAGGTCGACGGTGCCGCTCTCGCCGAAGTCGCTGCAGACGAAGCCGCCGACCGCGTCGAGCGCGATCAACCGCCCGTCCGGGGTGGCGACATAGACGCGGCGATGGCAGTTGCTGCCGCCGCGCGGCAGCGGCCCCATCACGCCCGGAACCGCCGGCATCCGGTCGACCGTCTCGGGCCGGCCGGCCGGATCGCCGTCGTCGAAATAGGCGATCGCGCGGCACGCGGCGCTGAACA
>NZ_JBEOMB010000232.1:0-529 GCF_046000175.1 Rhodoplanes sp. SY1 | reverse complement strand
CATCCGCGCCTCTCGCGACTATCGCCTGGCCATGGTCCAGGTCCTCGCCCGCGAGGCGATCCGGGTGTCGCAGCAACGTTCCACGACCAAAGAGCGGGTGCAGGCATGACCGCGGACACGTTCGACATCGGGTTCACCCTGAACGGCCAGGCGAAGGCCATCGCGGTGCGCACCGACGCCATGCTGGCCGATGTTCTCAGAAACGACCTCGGCCTGCTCGGCACCAAGATCAGCTGCAACGAGGGCGAATGCGGCGCCTGCACGGTGCTGATCGACGGCCGCGCTGCGAACTCCTGCATCGTGCTGGCCGTCGAGGTCGACGGCTGCGAGGTCGTGACGATCGAAGGCATCGCCGACGGCGGCACGCTGCATCCGATCCAGGAGGCGTTCATCGCGGAAGGAGCCGTGCACTGCGGCTACTGCACGCCCGGCATGATCCTGTCGACCAAGGCGCTGCTCGATCACGTCCCGGATCCGGACCCGGCGGAGATCCGCAAGGCGCTCGAAGGTAATCTGTGCCGCTGCACCG
>NZ_JBEOMB010000231.1:0-602 GCF_046000175.1 Rhodoplanes sp. SY1 | reverse complement strand
CGATCAGCGACGTGACCAGCAGCACGACGGCAGGCGCGATCAGGAACCGCGCCGCGACCAGGATCCACATGTCGCCGCTCATCCGTACGGTCTTGAGATTCGACACGTAGATGGCGATGCCGAGAAACAGCATGGCGAGCGGCGTCGTCATGGCGCCGAGATAGCCGAGCGTGCTGGACAGGAAGGTCGGCAGCTTGATGCCGCCGAGGATCAGCGCGACGGCGAGGACCGAGCCGATCAACGGCGGCGTCACGATGTTGCGCAGCGTCGACAGGCCGAAGGCGGGACGCGGCACCACGATGGCGGAGCCGCGTTGCGCCGCGAAGTGCGGCCCGTCGAGGCTGAGCCCGTAGACGCCGATCGTCCAGAACAGCAGGGTCTGCACCAGGTAGTAGATCACGGCGTAGGGGAGCGCCGCCTCGCCGAACAGCGCGACGTTCACCGGGAATCCGATGAACCCGCTGTTGGAGACGAAGAACATCGCCTGGAAGGCGCCGCGCCGCTGCACCGGCACGCGCGCCAGGAAAGACACCGCGACGCCGATCGCCCAGACGGTCAGCATCACGACGAGCGGCACCGCCGCCGCCGTGCCGGCCTGCACG
>NZ_JBEOMB010000230.1:0-581 GCF_046000175.1 Rhodoplanes sp. SY1 | reverse complement strand
TCGGGCTCGAGGTCGAGCTGTGGCGGATCGGCGACTCGGCCCCCGCCCCGAAGTTCAACATCGTGTCGAAACCGAACGACTGGTCCCAGTCGATATCGCGAGCGGTAAATGCCATCGACGAGGCCGAGCTGTCGGAAACCCGGATCATGCAGCGCGCCTACTGGACCGCGTTCGACAAGGTGCTGTCCGCGTCCGGCGGGCCGATCCGTGGAGGCCGAACGGCTCAACCCACGTCATGGATGTCGTACTCGATCGGGCGAAGCAGCATCAGCTTGAATGCGGCGATGGTCCGTCCGAAGAAGCAGGTCCGTGCCGAACTCTACCTGTCGGGCGGCAAGGCGAAGTCGTTCTACCATCTGTTGGCGGAGCAGAAGCCGGAGATCGAACGCGAGCTGGGGTTCCCTTTGGACTGGGAAGAGCTGCCGAAAGGCAAGGACAGTCGGATATCCGTATCGCTGGAGAACGCCGACCCCGAGAACGAGTCGGACTGGCGCCGCCAGCACGAGTGGCTGGCCAAGAACCTTAACGCGATGCACCGCGTTTTCGCCCCGCGCGTTCGAGCGCTCGATCCGGACTCCCGG
>NZ_JBEOMB010000229.1:0-662 GCF_046000175.1 Rhodoplanes sp. SY1 | reverse complement strand
GACATGCCGCGCACGAGTTCGACGGGCTTTGGTGGCGGCTTCTGAAATCCGAGCGCGGCGCGGGCTTGCTCGTCCGCGTCGTATCCCTGCAGCCAGCTGTGCGCCAAGCTGATGCTCTTGACGTCGCTCGAGCGCAGCAGACAGAGTGCGCGGAACACATCCTGATGCTGCAACGTGTTCGACATGTCGGTGGACATCAGGCCCTTGATCAGCAAGTCGACGATCTTCCGCGCGTCGATATCCGGCATGCCGAAGGCTTCATCGACCTGCTTCTCGACCTTG
Organism: Rhodoplanes sp. SY1; assembly: GCF_046000175.1. Lineage (NCBI taxonomy): Bacteria > Pseudomonadati > Pseudomonadota > Alphaproteobacteria > Hyphomicrobiales > Nitrobacteraceae > Rhodoplanes > Rhodoplanes sp. SY1. The sequence goes on along the minus strand of NZ_JBEOMB010000229.1, from coordinate 380 downwards.
AAACGACGCGCCACGCCGGCCAAGACCGCCTCGAACTGGCGGCGTCCGTTCGGCATCGGTTGCAGCAGGGAGGTGATCCAGCTCAGCGCCGCGCTGCGCCAGAAGTCGGTGAGTCCGAGAACGTCCAGCAGCACGAACCAGCCGCCGCCTTGCCAGACTTGGCGTCGCAGATCGCCGACGAGGTGCGTCTTGCCGATGCCTGGTGGGCCTGTCACGATGCTGCCGTTCGGATGGGCGGCGGCCACCGTTGTCTCGTCGAAGAAGCGTTGCGTTACTTGCGCGCTCGTCGCAGCATTCGGTCCTGGAATGGAGCGGTCGTCGTCGACCCAGACGCTTTCCAGCGCGCGGACCCAGCGGAAATCGACGGAGCGCAGCGCATC
>NZ_JBEOMB010000228.1:0-1064 GCF_046000175.1 Rhodoplanes sp. SY1 | reverse complement strand
CGATCTGCCGCGCGGCGGAGAGGTGCCGGAAGGGCTCGATCCGCTCGCGGACGGCGTGCTGATGGCCCACCAGGCCGAATGGATCGCCGACACGTCCGACCTCAAGCTCGGCGAGAAGGGCCGCCGCACCGGCATCACGTTCGCCGAGGCGCTCGACCACACGCTGATCGCCGCGGCCAAGCGCTCGGCCGGCGGGCAGAACTGCTTCTACATCGGCGACACCAAGGACAAGGGCCGCGAGTTCATCGGCTACGTGGCGCACTTCGCCAAGGTCGTCGCCCAGGAGCTGGGGGGCGTCGAGGAGTTTCTGTTCGAGGACCAGAAGGACGACGGTTCGACCAGCTACATCTCCGCGTTCCGGGTCCGATTCGCCTCGGGCAATCGCGTCGAGGCGCTGTCGAGCCGGCCCGAGAACATCCGCGGCCTGCAGGGCACGGTCTGCATCGACGAGGCCGCGTTCCACAAGGACGTCCGCGCCGTGCTCGACAGCGTCAATGCGCTGCTGATCTGGGGCGGCAAGATCCGCGTCATCTCGACACACAACGGCACGCTCAACCCGTTCAACGACCTGGTGCGCGAGGCGCGCGCCGGCAAGACGCCGTTCAAGGTCCACCACATCCCGTTCTCGAAGGCGGTTCGAAACGGCCTCTACAAGCGCGTCTGCCTGATCAAGGGCGAGCGCTGGACGGCCGAGGCGGAGGCCGCGTGGGAGGCGAAGATCCGCGCCGCCTATGGCCCCCGCACCGCGGCGATGCGCCAGGAGCTGGACGCGATCCCGGCCGAGGCCGAAGGCGCCGCGTTGACCCGCGTGCAGATCGAGGCCTGCATGGGGCGTGGCATCCCGGTCATACGGTGGACCTGCGAGGACGCGCTGAAGAACGCACCCGAGGAGACCCGCAAGGCGACGGCGCTCGACTTCTGCGAGCGCGAGCTGAAGCCCGTCCTCGATCGGCTCGACCGGCGCCGGCAGCACGTGTTCGGTGAGGACTTCGCGCGCTCCGGTGATCTCACGGCCATCATGCCGTTCGAGATCGGCGCCGACCTGGTGCGGCGCGCCGCCTTCG
>NZ_JBEOMB010000227.1:0-3067 GCF_046000175.1 Rhodoplanes sp. SY1 | reverse complement strand
CCGGGGCGGCGCGCAGCGCCGAACCCGGACTCCAGCCGAGAGCTCGGAGTCGGTGGGTGGATTCCGGGTTCGCGCCTGCGGCGCACCCCGGAATGACGGTGAGCTGATCGACACCGAACGGTGTGATCGATCGGCGGTGGGCTGTCGCGCCCGCGACTCCGCGCACGGGTCAGTCGATCGCGCCCGGAAACGCGAAGGCGCCGGCGATACGGCGGCGCCACCACGGGGCGATCGCCACCTCGGCGACGCTGGCACCATCGTGCGCATGCACCATGGTGGTGTCGGAGACGACGATGGCGGCGTGCTTGGCCGGCAGGCCGGGCCGCCAGCGGAACAGCAGCACGTCGCCGGGCCGCGCCGCCGCCGCGTCGATCGTGATCAGATGGCGGGTCGCGGCGGCGAGAAGCGCGTCACGGCCGGTCGCCTCGGCCCAGTCGGGCGTGTAGGGCGGCACCGGCTCGGGCTCGTCGCCGTGGACCGACCGCCAGACCCCGCGCAACAGCCCGAGGCAGTCGCAGCCGACGCCCTGCAGAGACGCCTGGTGCCGGTACGGCGTCCCGATCCACCGCCGCGCCTCGGCGACGATGTCTTCACGGGTGATGGATGCGGCCGTCGACACGGGGACTCCTCCTACGCTCTCACGTGATCACTTCGGCTGCAGCCCCCCACCCCCGACCCCTCCCCGCCACGAGCTTCGCTCGCTGGGGGAGGGGAGCCGAGGCGCTGTGGCTCCCCTCCCCCCATTCGCACCAGCGAATGGCGGGGAGGGGTCGGGGGTGGGGGGAAAGCCCCGAGCGCCGAAGTCCATGATCGGCATCCCCCACGCCCGCGACTCACGCGTGGCTGATCACGTAGTCGTTGCCGGGGATGTGCGGGAAGCCGCGGAAGTTGGCGGCATTGCCGAAGCGGTCGCGGCAGGTGGCGAACTGCTTGTCGCAGCCGGCCGTGATCACGAAGGCGTCGCCCGGCGCGATCGGCTCCGGCATCGCCTGCCACAGCGTGACGACGACACCGGTCGCGTCGACGACGTGCCGCTTCACCTCGCTGGCGAGACCGGCATTGGCGCCACTCGTGAAGGCGAGCCGGCCGGCCGTGAACCATCCGTCGCCGAAGGCTTCGAGCCCGGCGACCCGGACCGTCGCGGTGGCGTCGAGGCTCGCGACCGTTCCGCTCGCCGAGAGGCTCGCCGCAGAGAGGTCCACCCGGCAGCGGGCGTCGCCGAGATCGGCCGTGCAGGCCACCGTGTAGACGCGCCCGCTCTCCTGCCCGAGCTTTTCGGCGAGCGAGCGCAGCTCGGCCGTGAAGGCGGCGCCCTCGCGCCGCACCTCGCCGAGCGTCGCGACGGCGAGCAGCAGGCGCGTCGACGGCGCACTCCAGTCGACCAGCCAGGTCTCGATGGTCGCCGCGTCGTAACGCCCGGCCGCGAGGTCGGCCTCGCTCAGCGCGTCGTCGGCGAGCGCGCCGAACACCTCGCCACCGTCGACCTGCAGGCCGAAGCGCGCCGTCGCCTCCGACGCGTCGAGCCCGCTGCCGGCCCGGCACGGGGTGGCGTCGAGCATCAGATCCTCGTCGTGATCCGTGAAGCCGAGCGTGACGCCGTCGGCGCGCACCAGCCGCCAGCAGCGGCAGAGCGTCGTGACGCCGGACGCGAGCTGCTCACGCAGAGCTTCGGGAATCTGTCTCATGATCAGTTGCTCGCCAAAAAGCCGCGGAGCGCAGGGCGCGCTCACGGCCGGATCTCGATCAGCGGAATCTTCGGGATCGCGCCCGCCTCGAAGGCGGAGAGGTCGATCTCCAGATAGTCCGTGTCGAAGCGCACCGGCACGTCGAACAGGAAGCCGGCCGTGATCACGGCGCCGCTCGCCGGCGCGTGGCCGGACAGGAACGTCACGACGCCGGAGATCGGATCGCAGGAGACCTGCGTCCCCTCCCCCTGCACGACGCCGTCCACCGCGACGACGACGCTGCCGGCGACCGGCTTGACGATCGGCCGGCGATACGGCGCGTGCACGCCGCCATAGGTCTTCACGAGCGGAAAGGTCGCCGTCGCACCGTCCCCCGTGCCGATCGGCTGGTCGAGCGGCGTCGGCGCACCGGCCGCCGCGGAGGAATGGTCGAGCCGGTCGCGCCAGCGAAAGCCGTGCAGGCGGCCGCGCCGCTCCTCGAAGAAGGCGACGACGGCGGAGAGCGCGGCGAGCGTCTTGACGCCGTAGCCGGCGTCGTAGCGCCGGCGCGAATGCGCCCAGCGCGCGTTGCGCTCCTCGCGCCCCGATCCGAGCGTGACGATCTCGGTCCGCCGCTCCGGCCCGCCGGCGCTCTTCAGCGCGACGTCGAGCGGAAACAGCACCTCGTGAAACGCCGCCATGACACACTTCCCATGTCGAATCGACGAACCGGATCGGAGTCATTCCGGGGCGGCGCACAGCGCCGAACCCGGAATCCAGCCACGAAGGAGTCCGCCGCTGGATTCCGGGTTCGCGCGCCTTCGGCCCGCGCCCCGGAATGACGACGATGATCTCCAATGTGACCTGCTCACATCCCGCGGCGGCCGCGGGCGACGGCGCGGGCGATCTGGCCGGTCAGATAGACCTCGGAGCCGCGGAAGCTCGCCGGATCGCGCGCCGCGATGTTGACGGTCACCTGCGTCGCGCCCCCGCCCCCGCCGGCGATGCCGAGCCGGCCGTCGGCGGCGCGGGCGAGCGGCACGATCGCCTCCGGCCCCGCCTCGCCGGCGAGCCCGACCCCGCCGGCGGCGAGCGGAAAGTAGGTCGGCGTGCCGATCACCCCGCCGGCCGCGAACGGCTTTATCGCCCCCTGTGCCGCGACGACGCCGAACGGCGCCGCGCCGCCGCCGCCCGAAAAGCTGGAGAGCAGGCTCTGCAGGCCGCTCGCGATCCCGCCGGTCAGCGGCGTCAGCGCCGACTTCAGCGTCAGGTCGGAGAGCCGCAGCACCAGCGACTTGAACACGTCGTCGAGCTGCTTGCTCCCCGACACGGCGGAGACGAGCGCGCCCGACATCGCCGAGGAGAACGACTTGGCGTTGATCTGCAGAGCCGATCCGAGAAGT
>NZ_JBEOMB010000226.1:0-614 GCF_046000175.1 Rhodoplanes sp. SY1 | reverse complement strand
CCCGGAGGAGGCGAGGGGGACGACAGGGGCTCGAAGCGGGCGATATCGCAGCGCCCCCGCGGTCACGTCCGCGCGCCCCCCGCATGGCCGAACCCCTCGCCGGGACAGGGCCTTGCATTCTCCCGCCCGCCTCCGTATCAGGAGCGCTCCGGAGGGGTGGCCGAGTGGTTGAAGGCGCACGCCTGGAACGCGTGTATACGGGAAACCGTATCGTGGGTTCGAATCCCACTCCCTCCGCCAGCCTAAAGCCTGCCCTGAATCAACAGAAAAGTCAGGGACTTACCGCGACGCGCAATGCGTCGTACCCTAACGCCGCCCCCAACGCTCCGGCCCTAACTGCTGTGCGCGGTCGCCGCCTCAACCCCGGCGATCACAGGCCGCCCGTGGTATTGGGTCACCGTGTGTGACGGAGGATGTGTGAAGTGCTGGGGCTGGTCGCCGACTATGGCCGTCTGGGCGCTCGTAGGTGGTGAGGCAACCCTCAGAAGTTCTCAGTGGGGCCAGAGATTATGTCTTCCAAACCAAACAGAATTGGGTAGAAGGGAGTCCCTGATACAACCTGGAGACTTGGTTATGGGGCTTGCGTTTGAAGATTTGAGAGCCGATCCAAGAAG
>NZ_JBEOMB010000225.1:0-8910 GCF_046000175.1 Rhodoplanes sp. SY1 | reverse complement strand
GATCAGAAGACCGCTTACCCTGCACACGCGTGTTCGTCATTAGGACTATCCATAGAAATAGTCCTAATGACCTCGCCGCTCAGCCAGCCGGACGCAAGACGGCCCTCACCGGGGGGACACAAAAAAACTTTGCGGCGACGCTGAGCGCCCATCTCGCCGACGTCGCCGACCAGAAACCGGTCGAGATCTGGTTCCAGGACGAGGCGCGCATCGGCCAGAAGAACGGGATCGTGCGCATGTGGGCGCGGCGCGGTTCGCGACCATGTCAGCCCGCCGACCAGCGCTACGAGAACGCCTGGCTGTTCGGCGCCATCTGCCCGGCCCGCGGCACCGGTGCCGCCGTCGCCATGCTGGCCGCCGACACCGAGGCTAACGCCGTGCGTACTGGGGTTCAGCGCCGCGCCGCGATTTCACGACGGCCTTTGACTCGCCCGGCGAGGATCCCCGCAGCGGTGACGTAGCGGGTCCACCGCTCATAAACGATGTTGCGGCAGTCAGGGTAGCGGGCAGGTTCAATAACGCGACGCAGCAGCGAGAGATCGAGCAGCGCCACGCCGAGCGCGCGTAGCGCTCGTCCCGCTAATAGTTCGGCGCCGGCCACATCGGAGGACGGGGGCATTCGCATCGCTTCGTCAAGGCCCCAGGCTGCGAGCCGTCCGCGTGCGACCCCGCGCAGATAGCTCTCGCGGAAGATCGCCGGCCAGCTATACTTCTCAGGGCGCACCAGATGGTGATTGACGAGGCCGGGATCATAGACGACGCGGTGGGGGCCGTAACGGTCCCAAAGCGCGGCGACTAATGCGTTCTCCTCACCATACAGCATGCGCCCGCCCACCGGCCCGAACGCCTCCGGGAAGCCGCCAACCGTAAGCAATGCCTCACGGCAAACACCGAGATTACCGGCGCTCAAGCGTGGCGGCCCACCGTACGGATTGTGGGCCGGTAGAGAGAATGCCCCGTAAGAGTCTTTGTACCAGGAGGGTCGAGGAGGATCAACGAGGAAGCGGGCATGCACTGGGCCACCAAAGCAAGCAGGCCGTGCCCCGCGGACGAGCGCGAATGCGCGTGCCACATAGCCCTCGGGAAAGGTGCATTCGTCGTCGACGAAGAGAAGGAATGGCGTTGCCGCCTCGCGCGCTCCCCTGTTCCGGGCTCGGCTCGCACCCAGTTCCGGCTCCACGACCACGCTGACACGCGAGTCCGAGCCGGCAAAGGCGGAAGCGACCGCAAACGTGCCGTCTGTCGATCCGTTGTCGACGACGAGCACGCGCCAGCCCTCCGGGGCATGTTGCCGCGACATGCTTTCCAGGCATTCGCTCAGCAGCGCCGCGCGATTACGAGTGACGATGATGACCGTGATCACGGCAACCGTCGCCCGAGCCGGTTCAGGTGAAATCGAGCGTTTCGTGGAAAGCGTCGGTGACCGAGATTACGTCGCCCTCCATCCGGACCTTGCCCTTCTCGATCCACAAGGCGGTGGTGCAGAATTGCCGGATGATTTCAGTGGCGTGTGAGGCGAAGACGAGCGTCCGCGCTTCCTCCATCATGCGCTCGACCCGCACAAGCACCTTCTTCATGAAGCGCGCGTCGCCGGCACCGAGCATCTCGTCCATCACGAGAATATCGCCCTTGAAGTTGAGGGCGATGCCGACGATCAGCCGTGCCAACATGCCGGCCGAATAGGTGGAGACCGGCATCTCGATAAATTGACCGAGCTCCGAGAACTCGACGATGGTCGGAACCATGTCGTCGATCTCGCGCTGGTCTTGCGTGTAGTAGAGCGCGATGTTCTTGATATTGGCGATGCCGGACTGCATGGGCTCAAGGCCCGCGGCGAGATTGAAAAAGGTGCGGATCGAGCCGTCGACCTGCACGTGTCCGGCTGAGATTGGATAGAGGCCCGCCACGGTCTTGAGCAGGGTCGTCTTGCCCGCGCCATTATGACCGACCAAGCCGAGCCGTCCCCCCGGCGGAAGGGTGAACGAGACGTTGTCCAGAGCCCGGATCACACGCTTGTGCGCGGACTGCCCACGAATGACACCACCAACGTTGCGGGCCAGTACATGCCTGAACGATGATGCCCTGTCTTGAAGTATGACCGGGATGTCGATTGTCACATGCTCGAACTTGATCACGGTAAGCGCTCCACGCTCGGGCTCGCCAAGCCGCTGGGGCCAGGCGGCGACCCGTCAAACCCAGAACACGACGTAGCGGCCATACTTGCGGTTTGCGACGGTCGAGAGAATCCAAGCGATGATGGTCATGCCGATGGTGCCCGCGTACACGGCCAGTGACGGCACCTGTCCCAGGAAGGGAGCGCGCGCCACCTCCAAGAGGTAATAAAATGGGTTAAGATATAACAACAGGCTCGCATGTTGGGGAATGGCATTCGGTTTATAAAGAATGGGCGAGACAAGGAATAGAAGGTAGATTACCGACCCAACCGTGGGAGCGAGATCGCGAAAGCGCGCCCCAGCTATACCGAGAAAGTTGGCGAGCGGATAGAGCAACAGCGCCAATAGCGGGAAATTGACGAGACTCAGCAGTACAGTCGGAAAAAACGGGACCCCGAACCAAAACGCAACCGCGAGAAAAATCGGCAGGCCGAACATAAACGACACGAAATAACGCACCACCATCCGGAAGGCGAAAGTGGGGTAAGGCACCGGGAAGGCGTTTAGAATGGGACCGGCGGCATGATACACGCGCGGCGACTCGGCGATTGCGCCGCTGATCAAATTCCAGCACAGCAGGCTGATCGCCAAGTGAGGAAAAAAATCCTTGAGCTCAGTCCGAAACACTGTCGAGAAAACGATTGCAATGCCGCTGATGGTGATGATTTGCGACAAGAGCAACCACGCGATGCCGATAGCCGTTCGATCATACTGTCGAGCGATGTCCCGTTGGAGGAAATGTAAGCTGTGGCCGAGCCACGCCCTGTCGAAGAACAGGCTGTTTTTCCTATCAGCTGAGATTTGCATGACAACCTCTCGAAGTCTACAGCCGGCCCACTCGTTTTATGCCTAACAAGTTGACGCGAAGCAGAAGAAGGCGCCGGCCTGCTCACAGTATAGCTTGACGCTGAATTAGTATAGATGTGGGCGGCGCCGGCGGACGCCTCGCTGCCTCAAGCATGTGAAGAGCGAGTATGCGATACAAGTTGTAGCGGGTGAGTACAAGCTCGCGCGCCTCGGCGATGTCGGCTTGGCGCTCGCGCCACATATCGGAGGCGCTTACGTCACGAATCATGTCGAAGACGCGAGGATCCTCAGGGTCGATCCGGATAAAGGACCGGGACGGAAAGCGCTTCTCAAGCTCAGGATCTCCATAGTAGAATGGGAGTGTTCCGCAAACGAAGCAGTCCATGAGCTTCTCTGTAAAGTAGAGAGGAGCAGCTGTATTCTCAAAGGCGATCGAGTATTGGTACGGCGCGATTGCGTCCCATTTATCGCACACTGGGCGGAACCCGCGACCATAGAGGTCGAATTCTACTCTCGACTTTAATTTCTCAAGGAAAGACATCCGGTAACGGTGGCCGTCGAGAATACGAAGGTTGCTTGTTACCCAGGAGAGCTTCTTGTCCTTGGGAGGAAGCGCTCCGGACGCGATCTCGTCATAGGTCCGCTTCACGTGCCAGGTACGTGTCATCACGGGCTCGTGGATGTAGGTGCGGCCCGGATCCTGACCATCCGGCAAGCTCAAGTCGCAGGTTACGACGGTGGATGCCTCGCCCTGGCCGCGATGAAAGGGCCTGTGCATCGGCGTCGGCGGCTCGCCCACCGCAAACCACAGCCGCTCGGGGGGCGCGACAACGCTCACCGTAGCCGCAGCGGGCGTATTGAGCACAAGGATGAAATCTGGATCCGGCACCAGCTCCGCAGGCGCGAACATGACGCCCTCGACCAGACTGCTAGATCCCGGTGTCAAATAGTACAGCGAGTCGACGAAATCGCCCCAGCATTCATACACCGCCACCTTAAGTCTGGCTTCCGCGGCAGCGGCGGCGAAATCCGGAGACAATCTTTTGGCTGCGGGTTCCCCGCGCCGCGCCGTAACGTCAAGTTTGAGCCACACCGCCCGAAGCACTCCGGACGTGCCATGATTGCGGAATATCACCTTTAGCCTGAAAAGAGCATTGAGGGGGAGCGTGGCGACGCCGAGCACGCGGGGGCCAGCCAGCTTTCTCAATCGCTGGGCGGCCGCAAAAGCCGGAGCTGTTGCGGGCTCAACGAAGCGCCTTACGGCGAGTAGCCTGCGGCAAATCACCTCCATCACGCCGCGCGCGCCTCGATCGCGATAGACCGTCTTGGTCCGGAAAATGAGGTGCGAGAAGAGCGATCTCTTGCCAAGAACTTGAACACCGCGCACGGTTATCGACCCCGAACGGTCTGCCGTAAGTGCTGCCAATGCAGCTGCGGGCAGGATCAAGCGGTGGGTCTGGCCTGTAGAAATTTCTGCTAAAGAGACGTCGCGCCAGAGGAAATTGCCTGGTGGGTGGTCGTCAGGACGCCCCTCTTGCGACAGCGCGAGATCGACGAAATTGTGCACCTCCCAAGGCGCCGGGAGACCGACCTTTGACGTCCAGTACATGACAAAGCGTCCGCGCGCGGCTCCGGTCAGGTCCAGCCACGGCGTTTGAGCCGCGCTTGGAACGATCCTTATGGCGCATTTGACGCTCTGGAGCGCAGCACGGAAACGGTCCGCGGCTTCGGGACGAACCGCGAGTAGTATCTCGAAGTTCGCGAACGTTTGCGCGTCATATGCCACGGCGAGCCGCTGTACGCTCTCCACCTCACCGACGAAATCATGGAGAATCGAGATTGCCGGGGCCTCGCCGGGCAGCAAGCGGCCCAGCGCGGTCATCTTCTCCAACCTTCCTAGAGCCGTGTTGTCGATAAAGGCCCAGGCGCTGAGCTGCTCATGCAAGCGTGGCAACTCCAGCACATCGACGGGGTCTGCCTGCCCGGCGCGCCTCGCCCGCGCGCTCCAGCGCGCCACAACGCCGAGCCGAACCGACATTACGGAGTTCGCAGCGTCATGGGTCAGGGACCTAGCGTGACGACGATAGGTGTACAGGATGTCGGGAATATTGGTCACGGCGTGGCGGTCGGCCATCTTCATGATCCAATCGCCATCTTCGCCACCAGCGCGGAACACCTCTCGAAAGCAGCCGGCGCCTGACGCAGCTTCGCGCCGCGCCATGAGCGTCGCGCAGCACAGCATCGGGTCGCTGGCCTGCCGCTCGGGGTCTGCCGGGTAAGTTTCGGAGCGTTGCGGCATAAGGTTCTCGTCGGCGATGATGATACCGGTTCCGACTGCGCCGAAATGAGAATTCCTCTGTAGGAAACGCAGTTGTCGTTCGAATCGCTCGGGATGGCTGACATCGTCGCTGTCGTGCCAGCAAATGAAAGCCCCGCTGGCATGACGCAGCAATTCGTTTCGGGTGGCGACGACGCCACGATTGACCCCGGCGCCAGGGAGGATCAGGATTCGAGAATCTTCGCGCTTCAGGCGCTGGGCCACAGCCATCGAATCGTCTTCGGAGCCGTCGTCTAAGAGAACCACCTCAAGATCCGGATAGGTCTGGGCAAGAATGCTGCGTAGCGTCTCCTCTAAGTATTTTTCGACATTGTACACGGGCACTAACACCGAAACTAACGTAGGAGACGCCGCTTCAGCTGTCCTGAAGACTGTCAGGGTCATTGGTTTATCCTGCCCAGCCAGCAGCGGATGCGTTGTTTCAACCTACCGCAGCCAACGACAAGGACCTCAGGTCCTCGTCGCGACAGAAGAAGACGTCGAAGTCATAATAGATCAGGTTACAGTATCCGAAATTGTTCTCGATCAGGATGGGAGTAAAGCCGGCATCACGGAAGAGCGTGCACATTTCGGCGAAGGTCTTCTGGCCTTCGTAGAACTGTAGCGCCGAAATCTCCGCGAGCAGCAGCCTGACGTTTGGTAGAAAACGGCCGGCCGATCTGAAAACTTGTTCCTCATACCCCTGGACGTCCAGCTTGAGGAAAATCCTCTCGGGGATTTTTTCACCGAAACGCTCAGTGAGATAAGTGTCTAGGCGCATCAGTTTTACGGGTTGTTTTTCGCCGAGCTGCGCGTCGGAGACGTATGTCGCGAGGATATCGGTCTGCGGAAGCAGCGAAGAGGTGCCGCCATGCGATGCTCCCACATGGATCATCGTTTCGCCATCGGTGTCCCCGAGCGCGGCATTGACTGCCTTCCAATCCCGATATGCGCCGAGATGGGCCGATAGCCGCTCGAAATGAGCCTTGACGGGCTCGAACGAAACAACCTCGCCCGAATACTCACAATAGCCCTGCACGAGACCCGCAAATTGCCCCTCGTGCGCTCCGGCGTCGATTATTAAGTCGGGCTTAGCCAACTCTAAAACGCGCCGCAGCCTGGCGTAGAAAGCATAGGCCATCAGCCCATCTCCGGCGAGTGCATGCGCTATTGCGGGATTCTTCGCCATTAACTCGGTATACATCTCGCACAACGCCACAGGAGAGCCTGCGCCGATCCGGAGGTCGCGCACCGCTTTGGCGACCCCGCTGAGTATTCCGGAAGTCTTCATTCCATTGCGCAACTGTTGCGAAAGCAGTGCTGCCCGGGTCATCAGCTTATTGACCATTATTACGAGGCGCCTTGTGACAGGGGTGGGACAGGGCGGAGTGGGCACATGGCTACACCGGTGTGGGGTCGAAATCCTCACGATAATGAGTCCTAGGCTCCGGGCGCAGCCCGGCGGAGTTGCATTCGATCCATATTTGCATCGGGGTCCATCGCATGTGCGCCGGTTCAGAGCAACACTGCAAATCCGGGTACGCATGGATCGTCTGGGCGATCATGGGCTAAGGCCTGTCGCGGATTGCCTTGCTCCGGAACGCTACCGCAATGTAATCGGAACGCTACCGCAGTGGAAGATGATACGACTTGGCGCCTCGGCCAACTTGCCGCCCTTCTTGCCGTGCCTCCTGGTCTTCGCAGATCGAGGCGGCGCGCGCACGGGTTCTCGCGTTTGCAAATGGCCCGCTGCGGCTCGTCCGCGACATGAGCAACCTACGAAGCGCGAAGCACAATTGGCACGTCGAAGGCCTGTTGTGCAACGTGGTTCTACACCACACCTGACACGACCGGCCCGCTACCGACACGATCTGGTTTCGGGGCCGACCAAGGCGCGAGAATGGCCATGCGCTCGCCATATTGGCAGCCTCAACTGTCTGCGCTTCCTGCTCGATGCGTCCAGCCCGTGCTTGCTCGATCTGCTTTTCATCCGCATGCTCCTAGTATGGCTCCGAAGGTTCGCAGCCGAGCCGAAGAATGCCGGTTGCGCGAAATGCACATCAACGAGGCGCCTGTGGGCTTTGTGTTGATCGGGCCACGGCTGCAGCCCTGCATGCCCAATCGAGAGGTCGGCTTAGGCGTCGGCCTACTTGCCCTCTTTCTGCGCGACGACGCTCATGAGGTCTCCGGAGCCGAGCCAGCGCGTTCGGTGTCGGTTTCACGCCGCCGAACGGCCGCGTCGCGCTGCGCTCATGCAGGCTCACTCGACAATCGCCATTGAGATGCGGCAAGCTCGTCAGATCTCCTATGCGCGACGCATCACAACGTTCTCGGCCGATTCAGTTCGCATGGCGACGGTTATGAGCCCAACCGAGATCTCTGGCTTACGTCGTTGGGCAAGGCGCGCCCTGCTTTCGCTGGACTGGCGTTGGACACTGATTGGCGTGTTGTGCGTCAACGTCGCAATCGCGGCTTTTGTCCCGATCTACATTGACGAACTAGTCTATAAGATCAGCACGGCACGTACGTTCCTGGAAGGTGGCGCGCAGCTATCGCTGTACCCGCAATGTCCCGACACTTTCGTGACGCCCTTGCCGTGGGCACTGCTCCCGGGCGGGGCGGTCTACGCGCTCGCGTGGCAGAGCCTGACCCTTCTCGGGATGCGGCTGCTCGGCATCGCGATGTTTGCGGGTTGGCTGGCGCTATTTCACGTTCTCGTCCGCCAGCTGTTGCCGGCCCGTCACTCCCGGCTTCTGCTGACGCTCTGCGTTGCCGCACTGCTTTCGCTAGGCGTCACCGGTTTTTCGATGACCATCTCGCGGCCTGAAGGCTTCCTCACCATCGCCCTGACCGCGGTGGTTCTACTGCCGCTCATCGCGCCGGGCTTCTTCACGGCTGCCGACTCCAAACTCGCGCGGCGATTGAGAATAGCCGGTGTTACGGCGCTTTACCTATTGATCGTCTCGACCTTGGCATTCGGCCACCCGAACGTTGTCTACTTCATACCACTCATCGCCATATCGGTCGCGCTGACGTTCTCACGCTCGAGCTGGATACTGGCGGCCGGCGTAATGGCATTGGCACTTTGGATGCTGGTGACCGGCGTGGTACATTCGACGCGTGTGATCACGACCTGCAGCGATCCGGCATTCCGCGAAATGTCGAGAATGTACCTCAATGACGTCGGCGCCCTGCTTACGGCGCCGTTCGAGACTATCAAGATCTTGCTCTCAAGTCTTTTTGTCGGTCTTCGGCAGGTGGTTCAGTACGCTGCCCATCGCGACGAGTACCAATCGAGCTGGCTACCTGCCACGCCGCTTCTCGGATGGCTCCCGCTGTCGGTCGGGCTACGCTGGTTGATGGACCTGCTTTGGCATAGTCTAGCGCTCGCCGGAATTGCAGCCATCCTCCTTTGCTTGGCGAAGGAAAGAAAACGCAACGTGCTGGAGCGCATCCTGTTAGCTATCGGCCTCCTGTTCGGCTTCGCCACGCTTTTTGCGCATGCCCGCCAGCTCAATTTCACCATCGTACAACTGACTTTACCGATGCTGGCGGTTTTTGCGGTGCTTACGCTTTCGCCGTGGCTGCCCCACCTAGAGCGGTTCCCGATCT
>NZ_JBEOMB010000224.1:0-3119 GCF_046000175.1 Rhodoplanes sp. SY1 | reverse complement strand
GATCGGCGACGTCGTGAAGCTGATCACGGCGATCGCCGAGCAGACCAACCTCCTGGCGCTCAACGCGACGATCGAGGCGGCGCGCGCCGGCGAGGCCGGGAAAGGCTTCGCGGTCGTCGCGCAGGAAGTGAAGGCACTCGCGGCTCAAACCGGCAAGGCGACCGGCGATATCGCGTCGCAGATCTCCGGCATGCAGGCGGCGACCCAAGACGCTGTCGGGGCGATCAAGGAGATCGGCGGCACCATCGGTCAGCTTGCCGAGATCGCCTCCGCCATCGCGGCGGCCGTCGAGGAGCAAGGCGCGGCGGCGGCCGAAATCTCACGCAACATCCAGCACGCCGCACAAGGGACGACCGAGGTCGCCGAGAACATCACGCAGGTCAGCCGTGGGGCCGAAGAGACCGGGGGAGCGTCCGGGCAGGTCTTGAGCGCGGCCGGTCAGCTCGCGAGCGAAGGTAACCGGCTCAAGCTCGAGGTCGAGAAGTTCCTCGCCACCGTCAGAGCGGCGTGAACCACGAGAGCGCGTGCGATCGCATCGAGCGCCGTCGTCCGGATCGGAAGCCAGTCGTGAATCTGGCTCGGGCTGCCGGCGCCCCCGAGAGAGTTCACGACGGGTGGATCGAAGCGATTGCTCGCGCGGCTCGGCGCCTTCAGCGGCATGTTGGCGTCGAGCTGCACCGAGTTGCACGTATCGGCGGAGACGCTCCAGAGCGCCATCGATCGACACCTGACGCGAAAGGCAGACGCCACCGGTCACGCGACGCCCGCGACGCCCCTCAGCGGCCCAGGGTGAGCATCAGGTCGCCGTGGTCGGTGGTGCGCAGCGGACACTCGACCCGCCAGGTGGTGCCGCGGCGGACCACCGTGCTGCCCTCGCCCGGCGGCATCTCGCCGAAATCGGCGGCGCGGACCTGCAGGAGGATGCGGTTCGCCTGCACGGGCGCGCCGGTGAGCGCCGAGACCTGGACCGGGTCGTCGGTCCACATCCCGACGACGTCGCGGCCATCGACTCTCACGGTCTCGCCGTGGGCGTCGTAGAGGCGCGCCTGCCCGCGGGCGAACAATTCGGCGAAGCGGGACGGCATCCCGGCCTCAGGTCGACGTGATCAGCTCGACCAACACCTCGGGGCGCTTGCAGATCGCCAGCGCGTTCGATTGTGACTTGAACTCGATGCCGGCGCCATGGTCGAGCAGCTTCGTCGTGATCACCACCTCGGGCGCGGTCTCGTTGACCAGGCCAATGTGATGCGCCGGGCCGTCGAAGGTGCGGAACGTCGTGGTGGTGCCGGTCGGATAGGCGTGGCCCTTGTCGGCCGCGACGTTCGGCTCGCTGACGATCGTACCGTTGGCGTTCCTCACCGGCACCGAGCCCTTGTACTCGCGGAACAGGATGTTGGAGAACTCGAAGACCCGGCCCCAGTTGCCGCCGAGCCGCGAGCGCTCGAAGGTCGCGAGCGACTGGGCGGCTTGCGTCTGCAGCCAGTACTTCTCGACCTTGGCGTGCTGCACCAGCTTGGAGAAGAAGGTCGGCGACACGATCGCCTCGATCGCGGCGGAGGTCTCGCCCTTGAGGTTCGACTGGACGTGGTCGAGCACCTCCTCGCACTTGTCGACGATGCTGGTGCCGGCGGTGCCGAGCAAAAAATCGACCGTCTTCTTGCCGATCTCGAAGACGGCGAACAGGTCGTAGAGAGTGCGGCCCTTGCCGTCCTTGATCAGGCCTTTCAGGGCGCCGAGCCGGACATACTCCCGGGTGATCGCGTGGTTGAGCCGGACGGCGCCGAGCCGTTTCGCCACCTCGGTGTCGAGCATCTTGGGCGCCTTGATGCGGCCCTGCTGGTCGAGGATGCCCTGCAGGTCCTCCGGCTTGATCGCGTCGAGCCCGGGGAAGTGCGGGATTTTCAGGATGATCGTCTTGCCGGTCTCGCGCTCGACCATCTGGCCGGGCGCGCCGGGCTCCTCGGCGGCGAGCACGACCAAGACGCCGTCCTCGAACCGGATCTCGACATAGCGCGAGCGGAACCCCTCGGCCGGGAACAGGTTCAGCGCCTGCATCAGGCCGAAGGTGTTGGGGATGCGGTTGACCTGCTCGGTCAGCTCGACATCGGTGTAGGGGAAATCGATCTCGGGCATGGCCGAGCGCTCCTGTTCGGGATGTGCGGGAGGGGGAAGCGGCGAACGCCGCGGCGCGATCAGCGTCGCGCGGAAGAGATCAGGCGGCGCGGGCCAGGATCCCGAGCGCGCCGAGGGCCGCGATCGCGGCCGCCTTCTGATCGGCCGTGACGCCGACGGGCCAGAGCAGCTCGGGCGCGAACACGATGGCCGGGCCGCGCCGGAGATGGAGGAGCCCGCCGACCGTATCGACGCCGTCGGCCGCCTCCGCGTCGGCGAGCGCGATGCCGTGGACGAGCTGACGGCCGTCGGCGCCGGCCGGGTCCCAGGCGACCAGCTTGCCGATCGCCGGCGCGTCGGTGTCGAGTGCGACGGTGACATCGAAGCCGTCGCCGGCCACGAAGTCGGTACCGCCGTCGGCGACGACGAACTTCAGGTCGTTCGCGAAGGTCGCGCCCACAGCGACGTCGCCGAGCACGAAGCCGTCCGGGTCCGCCACCCGGAAGGTGCCGCCATTGGCGGCGGCGGCGATGCAGCGGAGCGTGTAGACGCCCGCCTTGGCGCCGGCGAGGACCGGCGTGACCGCGTCGAGCGTGAGCGTGCCGCTGCCGGTGTTGCCGCCGGCCTTGGCGGCGGCGACCGCCTCGAGCATGGCGCCGACCTTTCCGACGAGCTGGCCGGCCTTGACGGTGCGCACACCGCCGGCGCCGGCCAAGAGCGTGCCGGTGTCGCGGGTGAAGTCTGGAAACACCTCGTATTTCAGCCACGACGACAGCAGCTTCGGCGCCGTGACGCGGGTGACGGGAAGCGACATTTTTTTAGGTCCTCGGGTGAGCGGTGGGGGCTGGAGCGTGTCTTGCCGAGCCCGACCCGCACTCCGCTCATGCCCGCGCAGGCGGACATCCAGAGGCGGCATGGTGCGCGGCCCCTGGGTCCCCGCCTTCGCGGGGACGACCGGAACAAGGGTCGGTTCATCGCCTCCGAAAATCGCTAGAGCGGAATCCGAT
>NZ_JBEOMB010000223.1:0-3822 GCF_046000175.1 Rhodoplanes sp. SY1 | reverse complement strand
CCGGCCACGCCGGCCGCGCCCGCCGGCCCGGCCTTGCGCTTCGTCTCCTGCGCCGGCGCCTGCACGTGCCAGCCCGGCGAGATGGTCGTGTCGGCGTCCTGCCCGACCGGCTTTCCGATCCTGTCCGGCGAGACCGAGGCGCGCTGCGCCACCCCGTCGGGCGACGGCACCTCGATGCCGACCGCCCTCGTCTGCGCCCGCCGCTGAGCCCGGCCCGACGGGCGGGCGCATCGCCGCCCTGTCCCGGCCGCCTGTCGGATCGGCCGGATCTGCGCTACATTCGGCCCGGGGCACGGAGGGATTTTCGGAAATCATGGCGGCGCGGCCGACCATCCTGGTGTTCGATTCCGGGCTCGGCGGCCTCACCGTGCTGCGCGAGGTCGTTCTCGCGCGCCCCGACGCCCGCTACGTCTATGCGGCCGACGACGCCTTCTTCCCCTATGGCCGGCACGGCGAGGCGGCGCTGACGGCCCGGCTGGTGCCGCTGATGGGCGAGTTGATCGCCGCCCACGCGCCGGACCTCGTGGTCGTCGCCTGCAACACCGCCTCGACGCTGGTGCTGCCGCATCTGCGCGCCGCCTTCGCGGTGCCGTTCGTCGGCACCGTGCCGGCCATCAAGCCGGCCTGCGCCTCGTCGCGAAGCACGCTCGTGTCGGTGCTCGGCACCGAGGCGACCGTGAAGCGGGAATACACGCGGGCGCTGATCCGCGACTTCGGCCAGGGCTGCGCCGTGACGCTGGTCGGCTCCGCCCATCTCGCCTCCATCGCCGAGGCCGCGCTGCGCGCCGAGCCGGTCGACGCGGCCGCGATCGGGCGCGAGATCGCCCCCTGCTTCGTCGAGGAGGGCGGCCGCCGCACCGACACGATCGTGCTCGCCTGCACGCACTACCCGCTGTTGCGCGACGAGCTCACCGCCGCGAGCCCGTGGCCGGTCGCCTTCGTCGATCCCGCCCCGGCGATCGCCCGGCGAGTCGCCGACCTGCTCCACGGCGCGCCCACCGGCGCGCGGTCGGAGAGCCGCCCGGCGGAGGATGCGATCGTCTTCACCTCGGGCCGGCCGCCGGCGCCGCCGCTCGCCGCCGCGCTCGCACGGTTCGGCCTCGCGCTGCCGGAGACCACGGTCCGGACCACGGCCGGACGCACCGCCTCTGCGGCTCTCGGCGCCACCGGCTGAACCGGCCGGCAACCGCCCGCGCCCGGACGGAACCGGGCGTTTGACATTTCCGCCGCATCGCCTAAAACCCGCTCCGTCACGCGGGCCGCTTCGGCCCGCGCGGCGTTTCGCGACCCGCGGCCGACGCCTGCGCAAGGCGGCCGGCCTGTCGGTTCCGGTCCTCCGCCATCGGGCGGCAGGTCGGGGCAAAGGAGGGCGCGATCCTCACGGTTCCGTCACCGACAGGACCATCATCAACAAGGCGGGCGCAACCCCGCCAGCGAGGACGCGATGACCAAGCGCATCGAAGCGAAGTACAAGATCGACCGGCGGATGGGCCAGAACATCTGGGGCCGCCCGAAGAGCCCGGTGAACCGCCGCGAGTACGGCCCCGGCCAGCACGGCCAGCGCCGCAAGGGCAAGCTGTCCGACTACGGCGTCCAGCTGCGCGCCAAGCAGAAGCTGAAGGGCTACTACGCCAACATCTCCGAGAAGCAGTTCCGCGGCATCTACGAGGAGGCCGTGCGCCAGAAGGGCGACTCGGGCGCCAACCTCATCGGCCTCCTGGAGCGCCGCCTCGACGCGATCGTGTTCCGCGCCAAGTTCGTCGCCACGCCCTTCGCGGCCCGCCAGTTCATCAACCACGGCCACATCAAGGTGAACGGCCGTCGGGTCAACATCCCGAGCTATCGCTGCAAGGTCGGCGACGTGATCGAGGTGAAGGACAAGTCGAAGCAGCTCGCCGTGGTGCTGGAAGCCACCCAGCTCGCTGAGCGCGACGTGCCGGACTACATCGACGCCGATCACGGTAAGATGACGGCCAAGCTCGCCCGCATCCCGGTGCTGGGCGACGTGCCCTACGCGGTCCAGATGGAGCCGAACCTGGTCGTCGAGTATTACTCGCGCTGATCCTTCGTTTCGCGCGAACACCAGACAGGAAAGCCGGTCGCCCGCGGGCGACCGGCTTTTTTCGTGCCGACGCCCTCGACCACGCGAGTCGGCGGTCGTTCCGGCCGGAGATCGACGTGCCGGCGATCGGCCGACTCTGCTACCCTCGATTGCGCGAAACGAGGGAGCCCCCGCATGATCTCGCGCTTTCTCCAGCATCGCGGACCGACCTCGACGGTCGCCGTGGTGACCGTCGCCATCGCCGCGATGCTGGCGGCCGCGGCACCGGCCGCCGCCCAGGGCACGATCGAGGCCGCCTTCACGGTGCTCGGGCCGAACGGAGCGATCGCGCGGGCCGTCCTGTCCGGCACCGACGCCTGCCCGGCCCTCTCGGTCGACGGCACCGGTCGGCCCATGCAGGTGCGGGCGCGGCCGGACCCTGGAGCGCAGGCGCGCTTCCCGGTGCTGGTCTGCGAGGCCGCCGTACCGGTCGGCACCACGACGATGGCGATCGGCGATCGCCCACTGCCGCCTCCCCCGTCGGCGTTGCGACGGCTCGTGGTCATCGGCGACACCGGCTGCCGGCTGAAGACCAAGTGGGTTCCGGATCCGGCCGACAGCGACGACGACGGGACGGGAAAGTTCCAGGATTGCGACGATCCCGCCGACTGGCCGTTCGCGACCATCGCGGCCCGCGCCGCCGGCGAGCAGCCCGATCGCGTCGTCCCCGATCTGGTCGTCCCCGATCTGGTCGTCCCCGATCTGGTCGTCCATGTCGGCGACTACATCTATCGCGAAGCCCCCTGCCCGGCCGGCGACAAGGGCTGCGCCGGCAGCCCGTGGGGCGACTCCTGGGCGACCTGGCAGGCGGATGTCTTCGCCCCGGCGGCGCCGCTGCTCGCCGCCGCACCGTGGATCGTCACGCGCGGCAATCACGAGATCTGCGCCCGCGCCGGCGCGGGCTATTTCCGCTTCCTCCACCCGGTTCTGGCGAGCGACGGCGCCCCGTCGGCCTGCACGGATTTCTTGGCGCCCTACACGGTCGCGGTCGCCGACCGCAGCTTCGTGGTGCTCGACACCAGCGCGGCCGAGGACACGTGCCCGACCAAGGGCTGCGACAGCGCCCCCTATGCGGCGCAGCTCGCGACGCTCGCGCCACCGCCCGGGAGCTGGCTGCTCACCCATCGGCCGATGTGGGGCCTCAAGCAGAGGGGCGAGCTGAACCAGTCCCTGCAGGACGCCGTCGCCGCGACCGGAGGACGGCTGCCGGCTGGCATCGCCCTGGTGGTGTCCGGCCACATGCACATCCTCGAGGCGCTGAGCTTCGCCGACGGCGGGCCGCCCCAGCTCGTCGTCGGAACGAGCGGCACGGCGCTGGAGCACGCCGTCGAGCGCAAGCTCGACGGGCTCACGGTCGGCGGCCGTACGGTCGCGCACGGGTTCACCCGGCACCGCTTCGCCTTCCTGCGGATGGAGCCCGAGGCCGAGGGCTGGCGCGGCACCGTGGTGAGCGTCGCCGGCAACCCACTGGCGGAATGCACGCTCGGCGCCGGCAGCCTCCGGTGCCGGTGATGGCGCAGTTCGGCGGTCACCGGCCCGTCATCGCCGAGTCGGCGCGAGCCGGTGCCATGGGTCTCGTGACGCCGCGACTGCGCCGGGACGTTTACTGCGCCGGGACGTAGACGACCTCGCCGCCCGAGACGACGCCGCGATAGAGGGTCGGGCCGTAGCGGAAATACTGGGCGCCGTTCACAACGGTCGAGACGCTGCCGTCGGGCAGC
>NZ_JBEOMB010000222.1:0-725 GCF_046000175.1 Rhodoplanes sp. SY1 | reverse complement strand
GCCATCGGGTCCGTGCAGGCGACCTCGACGACGCTGCCCGCCGCCAGGCGGGCGAGGGCCTTCTTCGTCTTCAGCGCCGGGAGCGGGCACTTGAGCCCGCGCAGATCGAGCCTGTCCATGGCGCGGTTGTCGCGACCGGGGCCGTGGCCGTCAAGCCGCAGCAGCGGGCACGATCGCAGTCCGGGCGGCTCGGCACCGGCCGGCAAGCCGTCCGGCGGCGGCGCTCCGGCAGGCGCGGGATCCGGAGGCGCTGGTGGCGGTGGCGGCGCCACGCCGGGTGGCGGCGGAAGCCCGGGCGGAGCGCGCGGCGGCCCGGGCGGACCGCCCTGAGGCGGAGCCCGAGAGGACGGGACCTCGAGCGATGCCGGGCAAGCGCGTGCAGCTCGACGACGAGACGTTTGAGGCGCTCGCGCTGCTCGCCCGCGACTCGATGAAGGACTTTCAGGAGCTCGCCGACGAAGCCTTCGCCGACCTCCTGAAGAAGCACCACCGGCCCGTCGGCCTGAAGGACGCGTTGCGCCAGAGCCTGCGCCGGGCGCCCGCCAATGACCGGCCCGCCCGGCCGGCGCCGACGCCTGCGCCGAACCCGGCCGGCGACGCCGCGCCGGGTCGCGCACGCAAGTCGCTGCGACGCGGTGCCGCTCGGCGGAACTGACAAGACCGCCGCCGGTTGGCCGACGGACCCATAGAGGTACTCATGAAAGCGATTGCGCTCGCCGCCGTGC
>NZ_JBEOMB010000221.1:0-660 GCF_046000175.1 Rhodoplanes sp. SY1 | reverse complement strand
GGAAAAATCCGCGGCCGGCAGCAGCCGCGACGACGCCCAGATGGCAGCCCCGCGCACCAGGGGCGAGGCGTCGGCGAGCCGCGCCTGCGCCGCATCGGCGAGGGCCGCGTCGCCGCTGTTGCCGATGGCGATCATCACGTTGCGCACGACGCGGTCGCGTCCGGTGCGCTTGATCGCGGTCTTGCGGAACAGGTCGCGGAACGCCGCATCGTCGAGCCCGGCGAGGTCGCGCAGCGACGGCGCGTTCAGCACCTCGCGGGCGGCGAGCTTCGCGTCGCGCCCGGCTCGCGCGAACTTGTTCCACGGGCAGGCGGCGAGGCAGTCGTCGCAGCCGTAGATGCGGTTGCCGAGCTTTTCACGCAGCTCGCGCGGGATCGGGCCCTTGTGCTCGATCGTGAGATAGGAGACGCAGCGCCGCGCATCGAGCCTGTACGGGGCGACGAAGGCGTCGGTCGGGCAGGCGTCGAGGCAGGCCCGGCAGGAGCCGCAGCGGTCCTCCGCCGCCGCGTCCGGCGGCAGCGGCAGCGTGGTGAACAGGGCGCCGAGGAACAGCCAGGAGCCGAAGTCGCGGGAGACCAGATTGGTGTGCCGGCCCTGCCAGCCGAGCCCGCCGGCGGCGGCGAGCGGCTTCTCCATCACGGCGGCGGTGTCGACGAACAC
>NZ_JBEOMB010000220.1:0-704 GCF_046000175.1 Rhodoplanes sp. SY1 | reverse complement strand
CAGCGGGTTGGTCAGCAGACCGGCCCGGGTCGTCGCGCCGACCAGGGTGAACTTGGCGATGTCGATCTTCACCGAGCGCGCCGCCGGCCCTTCGCCGATGATCAGGTCGAGCTGGAAGTCCTCCATGGCCGGGTAGAGGATTTCTTCGACGGCCGGGTTGAGCCGGTGGATCTCGTCGATGAACAGGACGTCGCGCTCCTCCAGGTTGGTGAGGAGAGCGGCGAGGTCGCCGGCCTTGGCGATCACCGGGCCGGAGGTCGAGCGGAAGCCGACGCCGAGCTCGCGGGCGAGCGTCGTCTTGCCGAGGCCGGGTGGCCCGACGAACAGCACGTGGTCGAGCGCCTCCTTGCGGCCGCGCGCCGCCTCGATGAACACGGCGAGGTTCTTGCGCGCCTGCGCCTGGCCGACGAAGTCGTCGAGTTTTTGGGGGCGCAGCGAGGTCTCGGCCGCGTCCTCGTCGCGGCGCTCGGCGGTGACCAGCCGGCGGGGGGGAGGGGCCATCAGCGGATCTCGGGTTCATCTCCTCGCCGCGGGGCACGACAGGGGCCGGCGTTTTTCCGCAGGCGTCGCGGCTTGCGTTCCCTCCCCCCTTGCGGGGGAGGGACAGGGAGGAGGGCGGCCACGCCCGTCAGAGGCGCCGAAAAGCCCTCAATGCACGGCGCCTTCGGTGCGTGGCATGATGGCGCCGCGGTGGCGGATCACCT
>NZ_JBEOMB010000219.1:0-5083 GCF_046000175.1 Rhodoplanes sp. SY1 | reverse complement strand
CCCGCGGCACCCTGATTTCGGTGGTGCCGAACGTTCCCGTCAGCTTGCGCGTCCGTTTGCCGTGGCGGTGTCCGACAGCGCCCGTCGAGGGGGCCGCCGAATCATCGTTCACCACCGCCCGGCGTCCATAGCGCGGACGGTCCAAAGCGGCTTCGAGCTCGCTCTCGATCAGCGCTTCAATGAACGATCGAACACGGCGGCGCACCGCGGTCTCGATCGGGTCGATCCAGTTGTCGAAAAGGCAGGAGGTCGGCTCGGTCGCCGGCTGCGAGAGAGCGGCCTTCGTGGTAGGGCTCGTCATGGCGTGGTCTCCAGTCCGGCGCGCCAACGCCGGATGATTCGAGGTTCAGAACCCCGGAGACTGCGCCACCCTCAATTCCAACCACTCCCGCGACGGCACCCTCGTCCCTCGCTCGACTCGTGTTTCATGTGTGACCACCGGCGTGATAGTGTCGAATAGCAGAACTCCGCACCGCGGCTTCGGTCGGGTCCAGGCGATCCGCTGAATTCATGCGGTCGCGCATCCTCGACCTTCCCGTCCAGCATTGGAAGATTTGGAGTGACAAAGGGGGCGGCCATGAACACGACACGACCCTCGGCCGACGAGACCGGGCCGCCCGATTCGCTACTGGACGTTTTCGCTACCAAACGCAGCACCGCCGTGCTGCTGCCCTGCTATAATGAGGAGCGGACCGTCGGCGATGTCATCGCCGCGTTTCGACGCCATCTGCCGGATGCGGTGATCTACGTCTACGACAACAATTCAACCGACCGCACCGCAGCGGTGGCCGCGCGGGCCGGTGCGGTTGTCCGCCGCGAGCGCTACCAGGGCAAAGGCAACGTCATGCGTCGGATGTTCGCCGACGTGGAGGCGGATGTCTTCGTGCTCGCTGATGGCGACCTCACCTATGACGCCAGCGCCGCGGGACGGCTGATCGACACCCTGGTGCGCGAGAACGTTGACATGGTGGTCGGCGTCCGGGTCGAGGCCGGGGAGGCGGCTTACCGGCGCGGCCATCGGTTCGGCAATCGCATGTTCAACCGCATCGTCGCTGCGCTGTTCGGAGACGGCTTTTCCGACATCTTGTCCGGTTACCGGGTAATGTCGCGGCGCTTCGTCAAGTCTTTTCCGGCAGTGTCGTCGGGCTTCGAGGTTGAGACCGAGCTGTCGGTCCACGCGCTCGATCTCAAGGTCGGGACGATCGAGATCCCGTTGTCCTACGCGGAGCGGCCGGCGGGCTCGACCAGCAAGCTGAAGACCTATCGCGACGGATTCCGCATCCTGATGACCATCGTGATGATGTACCGGACATTGCAGCCGCTTCGCTTCTACAGCGCGGTCGCCTTCGCGCTGTTCGCCCTCGCGCTCGCGCTCGGGGCGCCGGTGCTGGTGACGTATTTCAGGACCGGCTTGGTGCCGCGCCTGCCGACGGCGGTGCTTGCGGCGGTTATCGTCCAGGTTGGGTTCTTGAGCATGACCTGCGGCATTATCATCGATGCGATCAGCGCCAGCCGGCGCGAGCTCAAGCGCATGCGCTACCTCGACCTGAAGGCCCCTGGCCATCACTGACGCCATGCGGCGTCGCGCCGGGAGCCGCGCCGCGGGTTAGCGGTGCCGCGGCACGACGGCGTAGACGTCGTATCCATAGGCTTGCCCGTAGGGAACGAGCCGGCCCTCTCGTTCGAGCCTCGTGGCGAGCGCGGCTCCGACGGGCGAATCGACGATGAGCACCTGGGCGTAGCCGTCCCGGGCCGCCGCCTCGACGAGGCGATCCTGCATCGCCGGCGCAGCGACGGCGAGCTTGGAGGCTTGCCGGCCCTGGAAATAATGGAAGAACCCGGTGGTGAGGTCGGCCCAGACGATGGTCCGCGCATCGAAGGCGCGATGCGCCCCGGCCGGTCCGAACAGCGGCGAGACCGGCGTCCTGACGACTGCCGACGCGACCAGCGCAATGACGAGGGCGACCCCGCCCGCAATTCGGCGCAGACGGACCTCCCCTTGCGACAGCGGCACAAGGCCGGAGAGGCCTTGCTCGGCGCGGCGCCGAAGCGCGAACGTTGCCGCGGTGGCGACGAAGGCGGCGAGCGGGATCGGATAGTAGGGCGCCCGGGGATCGTGCAGGACGAAATAGCCGAGATTGGTCACGAGATTCACCCCGGCAATGACCAGCACAAAGCCGCTCGGACCGGTCGGTCGCCGAAGTTGAACGACCGCCAGGACGACGAGAAGGAGAATCGCGCTGCCGACCGCATAGCCGATGCGGTCGTGCTCGATCAAGAAGTATTGGAGCCCCGCCGTGAGCCGCTCAGCGTCGAGGACTGGGGGCGCCGCATCGACCGTGCTGTAGGTGGTTGCGAAAAGGCTGCCGGCGTTGATCGCGTTCGCGAGCAGCACCGGGAGCAACCCGAACGCGAACGTCCCGGCGAACGCCGCCGGCGCGACGAGACGGGTCGGGCTCGGCCGCAGCAGGAATGCGGCGCCGTAGCAGGCCGCGAATCCGGCGAGCATGAACCCGTTTGGGATTCTGACCGCGACCGAAAGGCCGAGCACGAGGCCTGCGAGCGCGTGCCACTCGGACTTCGTCGGCCGACCCGAGAAGTCGAGTTTCTCAGCGACCAGCCAGCCAAGCGCGACCGCGGCGGCTAGGCTCGCCGGAATCGATGGGCTGACCGCGTTCCAGCCGAGCGTCCGGAACAAGCCGACGCCGAGCGCGCCGGCTGCGACCGTGCCGAGGATGGTGCGCGAACGCAGGGATGCGGCGAGCAGCCCAGCCAGTAGCGCGAGCGCCAGGACGCGGGTGAGGAGGCGCCCCCGCATCCCTTCCGGAAAAACCGACAGCAGCGCTCCGGTGCCGGGCGGATACTGTAGGACGACGCGGTCGACCGCGGGCTTGTAGTGATGGCAATGCGGGGCGACGGCTTCCTGCCATGCCTCAGGGCTCTCACCGGTCGCTTTCGCCAACTCGACGACGGCGAGCGTCAGCGGGTCGGCGATGGCCGTCGCGAGCCCGCCCGCCGGTCCATGCTGCACGAACAGCCGCGCTTGACGAAGATAGCCGAAATCATCGCAGCCGATCGGGATCTCCACGTACTTGGCTGCCTGCTGCAGCATGGCGATGAAGGCGATGACCAAGCCGATTGCGGCCGCGACCGCGACGGCGTTCCGGATAAAGTGCGGGTCCGTCGCGGCGGCCCGCCGAAAGAATAGAGATTTCAATGCACGCACAGGAACCCTCTTCGCGGTCAATCGGCGTTCGGTGTACAATACAATTATTGTACCCTCCTCCTGACAATTCGCAGTGACCTGCGAGTGCGGCCGAATGGACCCGGAGGCGGCGCAAGTCAAAACCCTAGGGTCCGTACTCAATTCGCTTGCGGCGCGGAGCGTTGACTGATTCAAGGGCTCCGGGGGGCACGGAGCCCTTGATGAGCAAGCAGCTTTACTGGCTGAGCGATTCCTACGTGTTCAGTCCCGGAGAGTCGTGGCGTATTCTTGACCCGAGAAGGGGAGGATTCGCTATGGCAGACGTTCTTCACGGGAGCGCCCGCACAACGCCGCGAGTTCGAGCCGAGCTCCAAGCGTCGCAAGAGAAGACCAGCTCCCTCGCCCGACAATACGGCCTCAGCCGCACGACGGTGGCGAAATGGCGGGTGAGAACCACGACCTCGGACGCCCGGATGGGGCCTCGCAATCCCCGCAGCACGGTCCTCACGCCGGTCGAGGAGGCCATGATCGTCGAGTTCCGCAGGCGAACTCTGCTGCCACTCGACGACGTCTTCGGCTGCCTGCGCGAGAGCATTCCGCGGCTGACCCGTTCGAGCCTTCACCGTTGCCTCGAGAGGCACGGCATCTCCCGCCTGCCGGACAGCGACAAATCGGCGTCGAAGCGAGGACGGTTCACCGTGATCGAAGTCCGCCCGGTCGACGCCGAGCAGCGGACAGACCCAATCCGGCGGCGCCATCGATACGGGGCCGGCGATAACGGCGGTGACGAACCCGTCGAACATGGCGAGGTTGCGGGCGAGCGGCCGAGGAGCCCGCTCCGCGAGCCAGCGATCGAGACGGTCGAGCGGCATCGCCGAGGTCGCCATCACCGAACCGGGCTTCGCTCGAGGTCGGCGGGGCATCAGGCCGCGAGTCCCGACGAGGCGGGATCCGACGAGGCGGGCGCCCAGTTCCAGGCGAGGAGCTCGTCGAGCTGATGGATTCTGGTCCGGCCGGAGACAATCCGTTCGAGCACGTCGTGCAGCCAGCGGAACGGATCATGGCCGTTCAGCATCGCCGTGTTCACCAGCGATGCGAGGATCGCCCAAGTCTGGGCGCCGCCCGCGCTGCCGGCGAACAACGAGTTGCGCCTGCCCAGGGCGAGCGCCCGAACATTCTGCCCATATCTGCGATGAAGTCGTCGTCCACTATCGGTGGCACCCACTTTATGGGCGGCGCCTTCGGCGTCAGTACAGCGAGCAACGGATCTCGGGTGGCTTTGTTCATGTGGAGGTTGCGCCCGGTGTAGTGACCGTGGTGGCAGCCTGGATGCTCGATCCGGTCGTCTGTGCCGGAATGGAGATGGGAGCACCACGGGTCCCCGTGACGGCGCTGGTCGACCTGCAACGTGTATTGAGAGAGCAAGGAATCGGGCGAACCTCCCTGGGCGATACGAATGGCGCCCAGGAGGAGGACGATGAATACGCCAAAGCCGACACCACCGACGACACCACATCAACTGAGCATGCCGTTGGACTGCGTGAAGCTCCGGGGCATGAGCCCCTGCGAGCGCGGGACAGTGGTGACGCGGCTCGCCTTCCTGCTGATGGAAGCCGCCGGCGTCGTCGGGGAGGAGCACGGCGATGACGAACGCTGAACTCCTTCCGGCCTCGGTGTTGAAGCGCAAAGCGGTGGTGTATGTCCGGCAATCCTCGCCCGCGCAGGTCCAGAACAATCTCGAAAGCCGGCGTCGTCAATACGAGCTCGTCGAGGTCGCACGCCGCCGAGGATTTCGTGACGTCGAGGTGATCGACGATGATCTCGGGCTTTCCGCAGGCGGGATGGTAGCGCGGCCCGGCTTGAAGTGGACCCCGGATT
>NZ_JBEOMB010000218.1:0-3320 GCF_046000175.1 Rhodoplanes sp. SY1 | reverse complement strand
TTGTCGTGTCGCCTGACAACAGATCCTGCCTCATATCCTGGAAGGCAGGAGCCTCCACGACCTCCCAGGCGTCTCCTTCGTTCCAGGGACCACGGGTGTCGATCTCGCCGTGGTCCCCTTTGCCTGTCGAGTCGTTGAAGTACTGGTCGACCAGTTTCTCAGTCGGCGCGATCCGGCCGATGGAGAAACGCGGCTTGCCCATGCTGTCCAGCGCCGCCGCGAAGGCCTTCATGTGGGTGATTTCGCGGGTCGTCAGGAACTGGAGGGCATCCTTGGTGCCAGCGTCGTCGCAAAAATCGATCAGGCGCTCATAGACGATCTTGGCCCGCGCGTCGGCGGCGATGTTGCTGCGCAAATCGACGTCGAGTTCGCCGGTGATCTTCAAATAGTCTGCAGTCCAGGGATTCCCTTGAGAGTTGAAGAGATTGACGCCTCCACCGCCGGCAATGGCGATCAGCGGATCGGCCTCCGCAGCTTCCCGCCCGAATTTCAGGGGTTTGAGATGGAGCCGCGCCAGAGTGCCGACCACTTCGAGGTGGCTCAACTCTTCCGTTCCGATGTCCATCAGAAGGTCTTTGCGGGCGGGGTCCTCGCAGTTGAGCCCCTGGATCGAGTACTGCATGGCGGCCGCAAGCTCGCCGTTGGCTCCGCCGAATTGCTCCAGCAGCATGTTGCCGAAGCGGGGATCGGGCTCGTCGACCCGACCGTGTACATCAGCTTTTTGACGTGGTGATACATGGAACCTCTCCACCGGCCAAACGGCCGTGCGGGAGGTGAAAAGGCACCCCAACCGGAAGGTTCCTGGTATCCCAGCCTTGCTTTGGATCACTCCCGGATGGGCGGAGCATATCCCCGCCGTTCTTTCGCCTGCCGCTGCTGCTCCAGCGCGGCCTGCGCCGCTTCTTGGGTCGGGCAGGGGAGGGCGCGCAGGGTGCCGCCCCGGCCGATGCGCCCCCACTCACGGATGAAGCTCCAGCCGCCGAACAGGTCGGGCTGCACGTCCATCAGGTAGAACCGCGCCATGTTCCGGCTCGCGTCCACGCGGTGGAGAACGACGGGAGCGCTCATGGCCGCAACCTCGATATGGTGGCCCGGCTGACATTGTAGGTGCGGGCCAGATCGGCAAGGGTGGCGCCCTCGACCAGGCGCTGGCGGACTTCCTCACGCTGTTGAGGGATGAGGGAAGGGCGGCGTCCCATATGCTGGCCGCGCGCCTTGGCGCGCTCGCGGCCCTCGGCCGTGCGGGTGCGGATGTCGTGGCCGAGTTTCAGGTCACCATGGGTGGTCTGCTCCAGACGACCGAAGACCTGCAGGCGTTGAATGCGACTTTGAAAACGCGGCTCGCGGGCGCCTCGGAGCAGATCAGCCGGCTGCAGGAGCGCCTCGATCGGGTCCTGCTCGACAACCTGATCGACTCGGTGACGGGCGTCGGGAACCGCCGCTTGCTGGAGACGTGCCTGCCCCGGATGATCGCCAAGGCGGAACAGTCCGGTGACCCGATGATCGAGATGATCGAGATCACCAAGCAGACCGTGTTCAAGATCATCGGCTACGTGACGTGGCTGGCGCCGATCGGCGCGATGGGAGCGATCGGCTTCACGGTCGGCAGGTTCGGCGTCGGCTCGCTGGTGTCGCTCGGCGCCATGGTGGTCGAGTTTTATCTCACCTGTCTGTTGTCCATCGTCTGCGTGCTGTGGCCGATCGCGCATTGGAGCGGCGTCTCGCTGTGGAAACTCGCCCGCTACATCCGCACCGAGCTCCTGATCGTGGTCGGCACCAGCTCGTCGGAGTCGGTGTTCCCGCAGCTGGTCGAGAAGCTGCAGCGGGCCGGCTGCGACGAGGCGATCGTCGGCCTGGTGCTGTGCCGACCGGTTACGCCTTCAACCACGACGGCACCTGCCTGTATTTCGCGGCCGCCTCGGTGTTCCTGGCTCAGGCCTGCGGCATCGACCTGTCGATCTGGCAGCAGCTCGGCCTGCTCGGCATCCTGCTGGTCACGTCGAAGGGCAAGGCCGGGGTGGCCGGATCGGCGGTCGTGGTGCTGGTTTCGACGCTCGCCGCCACCGGCACGGTGCCGGTCGCCGCGGTCGGCGTCATCCTGGGCGTCCATCGCCTGATGTCGTCGGCCTTAGTCGCCGTCAACATCCTGTGCAACGCGCTGGCCACCCTGGTGGTGGCCGGCTGGGAAGGCGGCGTCGACCGGGTGGCGCTCGCCCGCGCCCTCGACGGCGCCGAGGAGCCGGTGCCGGCAGAAGCCTGAAGAACCGAGCCTCGGACGTCCCGACCTGGAACCCGGCATTGGCCGTGGGCGAAGGGTGAGCCCGCTCCGCCCGTGCGTGCATCGCAGCGGTCGGCGCTCACGCGGAGCAGATCAGCCGGCTGCAGGATCGCCTCGACCTAGTCCAGCTCGGTATTACAATCGACATGGGCATGGGTGTAGAAAACCCCGTTTGTTGGAGACGTATTTGTCCCGGATGATCGCCGAGGCAGAATAGTCCGAGGAGCATCTCCGCTTTTTCTCATCAATCGACAGTTTCAAGGGGTTCAACGACGGGCATGACCTCGTCGCGCTCGGGATGCTCGCTTCCATTTCAACGCCGACAAGGCCGAAGAATGGCGGGGGGACTAAGTTGTCCTCCGGCTGAGCGCCCCCTGGGAACTGAACCGGCAGGCCCTTGTGGGTCTGCGTGGCGTGGTTATAGCCGCGGCGAGGCGTTTAGCCATTTGTCTGAAGGCCGAGCCGGTGCGGGCGCTGCCTTCGGCATCTTCCGGCTTGATCTTCAGCGCTCTTATCAGCGTGCACCATTGGGCGCGCCTGCAAACGTGTCGCCTACGAACGGCGTGGGGACCATGGCCTGAACGCCGCAACGCTCATTTCACTTCCGGCGCCGCGCGCCCTTGCGAGCTGCCCCTCGCTTTGCGCGCGGCGCAGCCTTTTCCTCGCGCGCCTCCTCCTCAACGCCGTTCCCGCCGACCGCGAACTCCTCGATCGCGTGTCCGGCCTCCAGCAGCTCGGCGAGCCACTTCGGCCGGGCGCCGCGTCCCGCCCAGCTCTCGCCATTCGGGCCAACGAATTTGGGCGGTACCTTGATGCCCTTCAACACGCTGGTGCGTTGTCCCGGCACCTTGGCGGTGCGGCCGGTGGCTTTCTCGAGCTGCGTCAGCTGCTCGCGCAGCCCGCGGCTTCGCTCCTCCAGGGCGGCGTCGATTTCACTCCTAAGGGCGACCAGTTCGTCTACTTCCATGGCCTTGAGGTTCACGGGAGCCATTCAGGCGTCCTTTTACATGTTGCTGGACTACATTAGAGCCGATCCGAGAAG
>NZ_JBEOMB010000217.1:0-1030 GCF_046000175.1 Rhodoplanes sp. SY1 | reverse complement strand
TGATACAGCGCTGGCGCAGCGGACATGCGTCGCAAACCGCCTTGCGGCTCAGATAACGAATCTCGAGTTTGCCGGCGGCGTTCTTCTTGGGGGTCTTGGTCGGCGGCAGCTCCGCGCCGGCCGGACAGCGATAGACATCCGCCGCGGCGTCATAGATGAATTCCACGTGGGTGAAGCAGCTCTGCGCCGCGATACGCCCGTTGCGCTCGGCCGGCGGCACATAGGCGACGATGCCGTCCTCCTCGCAGCGTTTCAGCGTGGCTCCGTTGTAGTAACCGGCATCGGCCACCACGGTCAGCGTCTCGGCCGCGAGCGCTTCGCGCGCCGCCCGCGCCATCGGGTGGAGCTGGCCGGCGTCGTTGCCATCGTTGACCACCTCGCTCGCCACGATCAGCTTGTGGGCATCGTCGACGGCGATCTGGACGTTGTAGCCAGCGACCGTCTGGCCGGTCTTGGTCAGAAGCCGCGCATCGGCATCGGTGCGCGACACCTGCGTCTCGCCGGTCTCAGCCAACCGGTCGAGATCGGCCTTCACGGCGGCCCGTTTCGCCATCAGCTCGGCCATCTTCTGTCCGACATCGCCGCCGCGATTGCCTCTGTCCGGCAGGCTCGTTTCCGCAGCGTCTGCCGCTTCCAGCGCGGCGCCGTGGCTCTCGATATCGCGATCGATCGCCGCGAGCTCTGCCACGAGCCGCTTGCCCGTCGTGATGCTCCCCTTGCTCGCACTGCCGTCGAAGAACGCGCCGTCGATCGCCACCAGCGTGCCGCCAACGAGGCCCAGCTCGCGAGCCAGCAGCACGAAGCCGCGGTTCGCCGCCTTGAGCGCCGCCCAGTTGTCCCGGCGGAACTTGGCGATGGTCCGATACCCGGGGGCCAAACCTCCCAACAGCCAGATCAGTTCGAGATTGCGCCGCGCTTCCTGTTCCAGCCGGCGCGAAGAGCGGACTCGATTGATGTAGCCATACAGATAGAGTTTCAGAAGGTCGGCCGGACCATAGGGCGGCTGACCGGCGCCGCCCCCAACCGATCC
>NZ_JBEOMB010000216.1:0-4886 GCF_046000175.1 Rhodoplanes sp. SY1 | reverse complement strand
ACCAGTGGAACAACGCCATCCTGACCGCCGACAACGGCGGCACGGCGCTCGGCACCGGCACCATCACGGTGGTGCACCGCTCGGACGGCAGCGGCACCAACTTCCTGTTCACCAACGCGCTGTACGAGCAGTGCAAGGGCGTCTACGGCGTGGGTGACGGCAGCCCGAACAACGCCTCGTTCGAGTTCGTGTTCACCGACCGCAGCACCGGCTCGGCCACCGGCTCGCCGCCCGTGTACAGCGGTGCCTGCCCGGCGCTGTTCTATCGCTCGGCCAACGCCACCAACTGGCCGGATCTCGCCACCACGCAGTGCCTCAGCTCGAACCCGGCGTACCCGGGCGTCGGCGCCCCGAACAACTTCGCCAACGGCAACGGCAATCCCGGCGTGATCGCCAAGATCACGACGACGAGCGGCTCGATCGGCTACTCGACGACCGACTACACCGCGCCGGTCGTCGTCGGCGGCCTGAAGAACGCCAACCTGCAGAACCAGGACAGCATCACGAGCGGCTCGACCTATTACGTCGCGCCGACCGTGACCGCCGCGAAGCTCGCCATGTCGGCCGCCAACCCGCGCTGGGACATCTACGACCTGTTCAAGGCGACGGATTGGAGCCTCCAGGGCATCGTCCCGAACCCGCGCACCGCGAACGCCTACCCGATCGCCGGGTTCACCTGGTTCGGCTTCTACCAGTGCTACGCGACGGGCTACCAGTCGCCGATCGTGAACTACCTCCAGTTCCACTACACGGACCCGGTCGCGATCGGCATCATCAACTCGCAGGGCTTCGGTGAGGTCCCGTCCGACTGGCTGAACTACATCGTCTCGCGCGTCACCGACGGCACCAAGGGCATGGGCACCGCCGGCGCCGGCACCTGCGCCGGCCAGTCGCTCCGCCGCCGCGTCCGCCCCTGTCGCCCGCCGTCCTGACGCCGCCGACGCCCGGCGCACCGGCGCCGGTTCTCCGCCCAGCGCCGCAGGCAGCCGTTCCGCCCACCCCGGCAGCGCCGGCTCCGGCTGCGCCGGCCGCCATCGCTCCGGCCCCGATGCCGCCGCCGGGCGACCTCGCCGACCTGCCGGCCGCCCCGGCGTCGAAGCCGACACCTGTCCCGGCGGCGCCTCCGGCGCCTGTCCCGGCGGCGCCGCCGGCGCCTGCCGCGGGTCCGGCCGCCATGGCCCCCGCCGCGCCGGCCCCGGCCGCCGCTCCGATGCCCACCCCGACGCCGCCCCCGGCCGCCGAGCCGCCGCTACCGATCATCGAAGGCGTGAAGCCGTCCACGGATCCGACCGGCGCCGTGCAGATGCAGGTCGGACGCCAGGCCGACAGCCTGATCCTCAGCTTCCCGTTCTCGGTCGCCACCCCGACCGCCGTGTTCAACCGGGCCGACGCGCTGTGGGTCGTGTTCGACACGCGGGCCAAGCTCGACATCGCGGCGCTGGGCCGCGACCGCAGCGGCACCGTGCAGAGCGCCGCGCTGATGGCGCTGCCGGACGGCCAGGCGCTGCGCCTGAAGCTCGAGCGGCCGCGGCTCGCGACGGTGCGCATCGACGGGGCGACCGTGTCGCTCGTCGTCGGCGACCAGGTGATGGAGGCACCGCGTCCGCTCGCCCTCGTCCGCAATCCGTCGAGCCAGAGCAAGATCACCGCGGCCGTGCCGTTCGACGACCCGCGCGCCGTGCACCGGATCGTCGATCCGGAGGCGGGCGACACGCTGGTGGTCGTCACCGGCCTCGGCCCGCCGCGCGGCTTCATGCAGCCGCAGGACTATGTCGAGTTCGGCGTGCTGCCCTCCGGCCACGGCGTCGTCCTGCAGCCGGTCGCCGACGACCTCACCGTCGAGCTCGGCACCGACCGCATCACCATCGCGCGCCCCGCCGGGCTCGCCGTGTCGGCGAGCGACATGGTCGGGCGCCGCACCGGCCTGTTCCGGCCGGCCGTGTTCGATCCGCAGCTCTGGGGCTTCGACCGCGAGGCCGAGTACGAGCCGCGCCGCCGGCTCCTGATCAACGCCGCCGCCGAGGCGCTGGAGACCCGGCGCACCGGCGCCCGGATGGATCTGGCCCGCTTCTATCTGGCCCGCGAGATGTACGCCGAGGCGAAGGGCGTGATCGACGTCGCGCTCGCCGACGAGCGGCCGGGCGCCGACGATCCGGCCGGCCTGTTCATGCGGGCGCTCGCCAACATCATGCTCGACCGCATCCCCGAGGCGCTCAAGGACCTGTCCAACCCGATCGTCGCGAGCCATCCCGACGCCCAGATCTGGCGCGGCTTCGCCGCGGCCAAGCAGGGCAACTTCGCCGACGCCAACGAGAAGCTGCGCACCGTCGAATCGTCGGTCTCGACGCTGCCGATCCAGCTCCAGCGGCTGATCCTCGCCGAGGCCGTGCGGGCCGCCGTCGAGGTGAAGAACTTCGCCGTCGCCCAGAACCTGCTGCACGCCTTCGAGACGCTCGGCATCGACAAGGACATGGAGGCGCGCATCGCGGTGCTCGCCGGCCAGGTGGCCGAGGGCGTGGGTCGCAGCGGCGATGCGCTCGCCGACTACCGGCTCGCTGTCGCCACCCTCACCGGGCCGGACGCCGCCAAGGGGCGGCTGCGCGAGGCGGTGCTGCGTTATCACCTCGGCGACCTCAAGCGCACCGAGGTCATCTCCGATCTCGAGGAGCTCACCACGGTCTGGCGCGGCGACGAGACCGAGATCGAGGCGCTGCAGCTGCTCGCGCGGCTCTACACCCAGGAGGGCCGCTATCGCGACGCCTTCCACGTGATGCGCACGGCGCTGTCGGCGCATCCGAACTCCGATCTCACCCGGCGCATCCAGGAGGAGGCGGCGTCGACGTTCGATACGCTGTTCCTGGCCGGCAAGGGCGACGCCATGCCGGCCGTCGACGCGCTCGGGCTGTTCTACGACTTCCGCGAGCTCACCCCGATCGGCCGCCGCGGCGACGAGATGATCCGCCGGCTCGCCGACCGGCTGGTCTCGGTCGACCTGCTCGACCAGGCGGCCGAGCTCCTGCAGCACCAGGTCGATCATCGCCTGCAGGGCGCCGCCCGCGCCCAGGTCGCGACCCGGCTCGCCATCGTCTATCTGATGAACCGCAAGCCGGACCGGGCGCTCGCCACGATGCGGGCGACCCAGACCACCAACATCGCCACCGAGCTGCGCAACCAGCGCCTGCTGATCGAGGGGCGGGCGCTCTCCGACGTCGGCCGGCCCGACCTCGCCATCGAGGTGATCGCCAATCTCGACGGCCACGAGGCGCAGCGCCTGCGCGCCGACATCCTGTGGTCGGCCAAGCGCTGGCAGGCGGCGGCCGAGCAGATCGAGATGATGTACGGCGAGCGCTGGCGCGACTGGCAGCCGCTCTCCGAGCCGGAGCGCGCCGACCTCCTGCGCGCCGCGATCGGCTACGCGCTCGCCGAGGACACGCTGGGCCTCGACCGCTTCCGCGAGAAATACGTGGCCAAGATGGCCGACGGGCCGGATCGCCGCGCCTTCGAGGTGGCGACCGCGCCGCGCGCGTCCAACGCCCCCGAGTTCGCCGCCGTCTCGCGCATGGTGGCCGCGACCGACACGCTCGATTCGTTCCTGCGCGACCTGCGGGCACGCTATCCCGAGACCGGATCGTTCAGCGCCGATCCGTTGCCCGTGGCGCCGCCCGCCGGCGGTCCGCCGGGCGCCACCCCGGGAACCCAGAGCCGGGCACCGCTCGCCGACCCGGACCCGACCGCCGCCATCCGCTCCCGCAAGGTCACGGCGGTGCGGCGGTAGGCGCCGGTGCGGCGGCGGGCGCCGCCCGCCGGCTCAGCTTCCGAAGCTCTGCACCAGGCTGCCGGCGACGAGGTTCCAGCCGTCGACCAGGACGAAGAAGATCAGCTTGAACGGCAGCGAGATGGTCGCCGGCGGCAGCATCATCATGCCCATCGACATCAGCACCGAGGCGACGACGAGGTCGATGATCAGGAAGGGCAGGAACAGCAGGAAGCCGATCTCGAAGGCGCGCTTGAGCTCGGAGATCATGAAGGCCGGCACCAGGATGCGCAGCGACATGTTCTCCGGGCTCGCCGGCGGCGCCTCGCGCGCCATGTCGAGGAACAGCTTGAGATCCTTCTCGCGGACGTTCTTCAGCATGAAGGCGCGGAACGGCTCGCTCGACCGCTCGAACGCCTGCTCCATGGTGATCTCGTTGTTCATCAGCGGCCGGATCCCGGTGTCGTAGGCGCGCTCGAAGGCCGGCCCCATCACGAAGGCGGTGAGGAACAGGGCGAGCGCGATCAGCACGCTGTTGGGCGGCGCCGTGGCGGTGCCGAGCGCGGTGCGCAGGAGCGACAGGACGACGACGATCCGGGTGAACGACGTCACCATCACGAGGATCGACGGTGCGAGCGACAGCACCGTGATCAGCGCGATGAGCTGGAACACGCGCTCGGTCAGGGCGCCGCCCTGGCCGAGATTGAGGCTGAGATCCTGCGCGGCCGCCGGCCCGACCAGCACAGAGGTGAACAACGCCGCGGCCGACAGCATCAAGGTGATCGGCAGCGCGCCGGCGATCGCCGCGACCGCGGCCGTCGCCCCGGCTCGGGCCGCCAATGCTCCGGCCGCCATCGTCGCGAGACGAACGCGGCGGCCGCCGAAGGTGCGGATCACGGCTTGCCGGGCGTGCGGCCGAGCAGATTCGCCATTTCCTCTTCGAGGCTCTCGTAGGCGGTCTTGCCGGACGGCGGGGAGTCCTGGGGGGCGGGAGCCGGGGCCGGTTCGGCGGATCCGGAGGCCGGCGGCGGGGCTGGAGGCTCGGGCGTCGCCTGCGCCGGCTCGGGAGCTCCGTCGAAGGCCAGCGGTGCGGTAGCGGGTGGCGCGGGCGGGGCCGGCTCGGCGGCCGGCG